>NZ_JBQHUL010000010.1:0-86431 GCF_052065235.1 Blautia sp. HCP28S3_G10
ATGGCTTGGACAAAACATTACGTGAGTAAACTCGCATAAGCGGTTCCCGCTAGCCCGGACAGACGGTTTCCCGTCTGCCGGACTTGCGGTGTTACCGCACAAGAATATTCAGCAGCGGAAATCAAGCTTTCATGGCCGCTGGATTTCGACATGACCGACAGCGCACTAGAGGAGCTGATGTTTCCTAAGGATAAGTCGGCAACGAATAAACGCATGCCAAACTTTGACTACATTCGCAAAGAACTTCTGCGAAATGGTGTAAACAAAAAGCTTCTCTGGGTAGAATACTGTGAGGAGTGCCGCATGAGCAGCGAAGAGCCTCTAATGTATTCTCAGTTCTGCTACTACATCCAGAAGGATGAAGAAAAACGTAGGGCTACCATGCATATCCCAAGAAAACCAGGTGAACAGATTGAAGTTGACTGGGCCGGTGACCCTGCCCACATCATTGATCCGGACACTGGAGAAATCACAGATGCATGGATATTTGTAGGTGTATTAACTTACAGTCAGTATGCTTTTGTAAAAGCATATATGAATGAGAAAACTGACAACTGGATCAAAGCTCATGTCCAGATGTTTGATTTCTTTGGAGGTGTCACACCTATGCTCGTTTCTGATAACTGTACAACCGCAGTGAATCATAAAAAGAGTGACTGGTACAACACTGCCTTAAACACAACTTATCATGAGATGGCAGAACATTACAATCTCGCCATCCTTCCGGCCAGAGTCCGGAAACCCAAGGATAAACCGAATGTAGAGGGATCAGTAGGAAAGATATCCACATGGATAACAGCAGCCCTTCGCAATGAGCAGTTTTTCTCTCTTGCAGAATTAAATGCTTCAATCCGTGAAAAACTGGATGCCTACAACGCCCGTAAATTTCAGAAAAAGGAATGTAGCAGACTCAGTTTATTTCTTGGGGAAGAAATGCCATTACTGGCTCCGTTGCCTGCTACACCTTTTGAACTGGCTGAGTGGAAACAAGCCACCGTCCAGTTTAACTATCACATCGCAGTAGACAGAATGTTCTACTCCGTGCCTTATCAGTATATCAAAAATAAGGTTGATGTGCGTATAACAGATACAACGGTTGAAATATTTTATAATCACAATCGTATTGCCTCTCACAGACGACTCTATGGACGAAGCGGTCAGTATTCTACAGTGACAGAACATATGCCGCAGGAACACCAGAAATATCTGGAATGGAACGGTGACCGGTTACGTAAGTGGGATGATTCGATTGGAATTAACACAAGTAAGGTTGTCGATGCAATACTTACCTCCGGCAGGATTGAACAGCAATCCTACAGAAGCTGCATGGGATTACTGAAACTGGCAGAAAAATATTCGCCAGAAAAACTGGAACAGGTCTGCGCTAAGGCGCTCTCTTATTCCGGTAAACCCAGCTATAAAAGTATCAAAAATCTATTGGTTGCAACAAAGGATGCACCTGATACCGAATCAGAATCATCTCAAGCAGTAAAACCACATGGCATAACCAGAGGAGCCAGATACTATGGAGGTAAAAAATCATGACAAATCAAAGTACAATCGATAAACTTATTGAAATGCGTCTGACTGCTATGGCAGATGCATTCCGCATCCAGATGGATGATCCTGCAATGAAGGAAGTTCCATTCGAAGATCGGTTCGGCCTGCTTGTTGATGTCGAATACAGCAACCGCAAAAACAATCGTCTGAAAAGGCTGATCCGCCAGGCTGAGTTTGAACAGCCAGATGCCAGCATCGCAGCGATTGATTACCATTCTGGACGAAAGCTGAACAAAGCACTGATCAACCGGCTGGCAATCTGTGAATACATTACAGAATACCGGAACATCTTTATTACTGGAGCAACCGGAAGTGGTAAAACTTATATGGCCTGTGCCTTTGGCATGGAAGCATGCAAGCACTATTACTCAGTACGGTATGTACGGCTTCCTGATCTATTATTGGACTTACAGGCTGCCAGGGACAATGGAACTTTCTCGACTGTCCTGAAGAAATACACCAAGCCAATAGTACTGATCATTGATGAGTGGCTGCTTCTTAAACTGACAGAAGCTGAAGCCAGGAATCTTTTTGAACTGATACATAAAAGACGAAAAAAATCTTCAACGATCTTTTGTTCTCAGTTCCGTGAAAGTGAATGGTACCAGCAAATCTGTGATGGTGAAAGTACTCTTGCCGATGCCATCATGGATCGTATATCGTATGATTCCTATAAGATCGATATTGAAAGTGTTGACCCATCTAAAGACCTCTCTATGAGAGAAGTATATGGACTGGATCCAGCAATGGCAAAGTAACTTAATAAACAAAATGGGGTGGCTCCGTTAGTCCGGACAGGTGGCTCTCGCCACACCGGACTGGCGGCTCTGCCGCACCGTAATATTCAGACACCAGAAGCCAGATTATCTGCCAAGCCCCTTGACCAACTCAGCTGACAAATTGCAAAACTGCTAAGTACAAAAGCAATATATTGATTTTCTTCCAGATTATTAAGAAATTTATTCAAAAAAAGCTTTGCTCCAAGCATTATCAGGAAATAATATCCCGCAAACCATGACATATCATTGTAATCCCATATTTTTACAAGATTAAATTTAATATCAGGCATTTTCAAATAGCAAACCATCGATATCAAGACCAATATTACTGTAGCCACACCTAACTGAAGTAACATTTTTTTAGAAATCTTTGTCATGTTTATTTTTTGTTTAGCTGCCATAAAATATCCAGAAATCAATATAAATATAGCATTTCCCACAATTCCCCACGGCATGATAAATGCAGGAATCAATAATCTTTTGAAAAAAACTGACTCATTAAAAAGTCCATTCCCCATTCTCTCTATAGAATTAGCATCTGTAAGCTACACACTTACACAATGACACACTATATGATACATAATTATCATCAACATTGCGCATATTCGTAATAGCTCTATATTGGAACATCTGCCCTTTTTTGTTTCCATCAATAGTTTTTCTCATCTAATCAATAGTCTCCAACAAACACCTATACTTGTTATTCCTTATCAAGCTCTTGTATTTCCATATTTTTTTCAGTTCTTTCACTGATAATGTATCTTGGTCTGGCCTTTGTTTCAAGATATATTTTTCCTATGTATTCTCCCAGCACACCCATGCTGATCAGCTGTACTCCTCCAATAAAACAGATAATACAGGTCGTACTTGCCCAGCCTGTAACACTGTGATGCATAAAATACATTATCACACTCCAAATTACACCTATAAAACTTAAAAATGAAATAAAAATGCCCAGTCCTGTGATAATTCTAATCGGTTTGATACTCAGACTGGTTATTCCATCAAAAGCAAGTCCCAACATTTTTGAAAGTGGATAATGACTTTCGCCTGCAATTCTCTCATGACGTTCATAATAAACGCTGGTACTCTTAAATCCAACCAGCGGAAACATTCCTCTCAGGAACAAATTAACCTCTTTAAAATTGGCAAATTCTTTCAGCACTCTGCTGGACACAAGTCTGTAATCTGCATGATTGAAAACAACTTCCGCTCCCATTGCATTCAACAGTTTATAAAATCCCTCTGCTGTAAATCTTTTGAAGAAAGTGTCTGTATCTCTCGCACTTCTTACGCCATAAACAATTTCACAACCATTTAAATATTCCTCCACCATTTTGTTCATGGCATTAATATCATCCTGACCATCACAATCTATTGAAATCGTGATATCGGCTTTGTCTTTTGCCTCCATTAAGCCAGCCAGAACAGCATTCTGATGTCCTCTGTTCCTGCTCTGAGAAATTCCTATAAAATGCTCATCTTCATCTGCCAGCTTCTTTATAATCTCCCAGGTGGAATCTTTACTTCCATCATTGACAAAAAGCACCCGACTTTCAGGTGCTATAAGTTTCTTTTCTGTCAATTCATTAATTTTTGCAAGAAATTCCTTACTGGTAATAGGAAGAACTTCTTCCTCATTGTAACATGGTATAACTATGTATAAAATTGGTGTTTTCATAGCTGCTCTCCTTCTACATATGTCTTTTTTTCAATATATTTTTTGCGCTCTGAAGAAAATATCCAAAAACTAATATATAAATTGGTACATAAATATATAAATATCTTGCTCTTGCTTCAAACAGTAATTCAAATATGGTAATTCCAACAAGTGCCAAACTCATTACTCTATATACTTTATTCTCAGAATTTTTCTTAAATAAAGCTATTACCATCTGGATCCAACAACCAACTACAGTTAAAATCCATATTCCCTGAACTATTGTAGAATATATTATGTGATATTTGCCATCATTATAATAGAAACTTCTCAATGCAGGTGCTACACTTTTATTCGGCAACTCTGACACTTTAGAATAAAAGCCCCCTTCTATTCCCCATGCAAAAGTACCATCGTCATAATTTGTAAGCATTTTTTTAGACAAAAATTTAAAATAACCCTTCGGTCCCATTTTCTTTATCCTGTCCAATGCTACTTCCATATTTACTTTCGTTCTTTCTTTTTTTGTTTTGCAGGATATCGATAAGACTACATCATCTCTTAAATAAACTCCATTTCTTTCCTTATTTAATCCCATCATAAAATAGTGTGTAGGACCTACACTCTGTTCAGATTTTACATCTAAGCCTTCCACTGAATAAATCTTATTCATCCCCGTGGAAATAATAGTAACTACGACTAACGAAATAATCAGGCTAGCACATAATTTTGTAATCAATTTTTTATTTATAGAATCCAAATTTTCTACAAACTCAATAATAAAAATCGCAACAATTATAATAAGCACCTGCGGTTTTATGCAATATCCCAAATACCCTATTACCAGAATTAATATACTTTTTAAAAGCACGCCCAGATTCTCTTTTAAATATAAATACACTATCAGTATAGGCATAAATATAGCCAGAGAATCCGAATAGCAAATTACCATCCATGGGGATACGCCAATTAAAACTAAAGAAATAAAATAAATAAATATCGCAATTTTCTGTGATAGTTCTTTTTTAGCAATCAAATATACCAGCCAACAGGATAATGATGATAAAATACAATTTACAACAACTATCGCCATCAATTGATATTCGCCTTTAAAAAGACCTAAAATATCATTAATTTTTAAAATCAGCCAATATATATTAACTAAAAAAACATTATTAGGATAAATCACAAAATAACTATCATTAAAATGCTGAACACTCTCGCCATTCAGTAAAGCCCTCACTGTGGGTATTATAACGCCGCCTGAATCCCAGCCTGTTTCAAAAAAGATATTATAACATATCCAAATTTGAACTATTAAAAAAAGTACAGCAACAACTGGAAGTATTTTTTCTACTTTTGTTGTAAAAATACTTCCAATAATAGTTTTCGTTCCCACAAATATTATTATGCTCAATAATATTATTCCCACCAGGCATAATTGGATATTGTCCATTAAAAATACTTTTTTACATGAAAAATTCACATAATAAGCAATAGCTAATAGACCTACAATCCATGAAAACAATCCTGCTGTCAAAATTTCGATTATTTTGTTTAAACATCTCTTTATTTTTGTCAATTTTTTCTACTTCTTTTCTGAATCTGATTTTTTTTACTGCTTTCTTTCCAGATTATCATCTTCCTGCAAAGCAATCATCTGAGCCAGTTTTCTTACCCTTGCAGTGACCCTTGACAATGCCACTGTCAACGTAAAAATAATAACCAGTGATAATATAAATCCCATAAAGAAAATCATATTTACCGGTGTATAAATTCCCAGAAAGTCTGCCACATGAGACATTGTTTTTGGAAACAGCGTAAATATAAATAGTCCTATATCACAGCCAATCCATACAAGAACATACTTCAGTTCCAGAGACCGTTTGCGCACCATGTTAATAATAGCAGCCAATGCAATAACAAGAACTATGCAAATAAAAATCTGCGCTTTAAGTGTCATATTTATCCTCCCACATTATCTCAGTCTTTCAATCACAATTGCAAGGCTGACCTTCATCATATAGTAGGCTGATTTTCTCCATGATATAGAAGAAACTCCTGCCTGTCTTTCTCTCATAATAACCGGTACTTCTTTCACTTTATATTTATGTCTCATAAGTCTGGCAACAGTTTCCGGTTCCGGATAATCCTTCGGGTAATCTTTAATAAATAATTCCATTACTCTACGATTACACATTCTCATTCCGGAAGTTGCATCTGTAATCTTACTTCCAAATAAAATCTTTAACAGCACTGTAAAAAAGCGAATACCAAACCTTCTTATTGCAGATGACTGAAATCCCTGATTGTCAATAAAACGTGAACCAATAACCATGTCCAGATTTTCTTTAACAAGCGTGTCCGCCATCATATCAAGAAATTTCGCATCATGCTGTCCATCTCCATCAAACTGAACCGCAATATCATATCCTTTACGATATGCATACAGATATCCAGTCTGAACAGCACCACCAATTCCAAGATTAATAGGAAGATTTAAAACTTTGATACCATTTTCTCTGCACAGTTTCAATGTATCATCTTTTGAACAGTCATTAATTACAACATAATCAAATTCCGGAGCATTTTTTCTGATATCATCTATTGTATTCAAAATAGAGCCCTGTTCATTATACGCCGGAATAATCACTATCTTTTTCATCTGTTTCCCCTTTTATAGCTGATTAGAATTTTGCCCGGTTCCATAGAATTTCTCAATTATTTTTGCTATTCCACTGGGCCAGAATTTACAGAACATTTCAAATTCCTCTCGTGAGCGTTTATTATCGCCAATCGCTGCCGTAGTTTCTGACTCTTCATGAATACGATGTCCCATCAATTTCTCTTTTGAATACAAAAACTGACCTTTTTTTCTTGAAATTTTTTCCCATGCTTCCCAGTCTTCGCAAGCACGGTAATGATTTTCAAACACCACTTTCGGCAAATTTCTTACAGCAAACGAAACAGATGGACAACATATTGGAGATCCCAGTGAAAGAATTCTCCTTCTGACCCAGACAGAACTCCGAAATATTTTTATTCGTAATGGTAATAACATAATTCTTTTAACCTTCAAAAGCTTGTTATTTGCCACTTTTTCTCCATCTCTGATTTCATAATAGTCACTGAAAAAAATCAGAGGATGTTTTGCATTTTTCATATACTTAAGTGCTGTTTCCAGATAAGTTCTGTCATAAATATCATCCTGATGAGCAATCGTTATATACTTACTGTCCGCACATGAATATGCAAAATTCCAGTCCTGAGTAATCCCACCCTCTCCCTCATTAATATAATAAGGAATCGCATATTTATCTGCAATTCCTTTAATATAGTCGTTCGGAGTCGATGTCGCAATCAGGATATTACTTTTTATACTTTGATTTCTTAAAGAGTTTATGCATTCCTCCAGATACTGGCTTTCTTTGTATGCACAAACCACAAATGTATGTTCAGTCATTATTATCTCTTTTCTTTTTTAGTTTAAATCGATTTCATTCTATCATAGTGCCTTTTCTCTGTAAAGCAACAATCAGTACTGATTTATTAACATGTTAATAGATTTTTAATCCATCCAATGTTTCTCTTCCTTTTCTTAATATTGTGATTACAACTAATGAAAATGCAATACTTCCAAACACATATATCCAATGGAGTCCAAAATCAGAATGAGGGAATCTTCCAATACTTACAACATCAGAAATCCCATGCAATTTCGAATAAACATAATCAATGATTTTAAATCCACAAAAATGCAAAGCCATAATATGAAAGCTATCGCGACCCATCTTTGAAAATATAGCATTTGTCACATTGAATTTATTCAATATCTTAGCACTTCCAATACAAAAATATACACCTGCAAATGTAACCGGATAAAACAGGAATGGATTGATAATTTTATTTGAAGACAATTCAATAATTCCTATATTTGACTTTAATACACTAACTATAAATATAAAACTTGCTAACGTTCCATACCAGCTTATTTTACTTTCAAGTACATTCCAATACAGTTTACTTATATATCCTGCATACATTACAGGAATCGCAAGTAACGAAATTTGTATCTGATAATCCCAAGTAAGATTTCTAACATTACAATACAATGCTACTATTGCAAATAAACCACATGAAAACAGATGCCAGCCCAAACGTCCTTTTAGAAAATATTTTTCAATCAGTCCACAGACAAAACTAAATAAAGATATCCCAATAAAAAACATAGGCAAAAACCAACATGCTCCCAGAAGTTCTTCTGAAGTTTTCATCAAAAGACCCTGTACACTTTTGCTGACAATATCAGATACTCTGTATCTGTCTATGTTAGATATCATTCCATTTGTAACAAAAAAATTATGCAATAATATGAATATTAAATTATACCACCAAAACATTGAAACATATTTTAATAGTCTGCTCCCAATGTATGTACTTGAATTGACCGCATTTTCTGTTTTAAAAAAGAAACCTGCAACAAAGAAAAAAATCATTAAATGATAACAATATACAAATTCACCAAATTTTATATGTATTAATGGTATCTCTAACCCATAACAACAATGTCCAATCACAATAGAAAGAATTCCAATTCCTCTAACACAATCCATTGTTGTATTTCTTCTCTCCATCATACACACTCTCTTCTTCCCACCTAAGTAATGTTATTCTCCCATAAAAAGAATATATTTATGTTTATCGTATATCTTTTTAACCTCCCCGTATATGCTATATGCAACAACACCACTTGCTAAAAACACCAGTGCCCAGCCTGCTATTTTTATAAGACATAATATTGGCTTATAATATAATAATGTTATCCAGTCTTGTGTATTCCAAATACTATATGAAAACGAATTATCATGCAAAAGATAAGTCATAAATGTTGTAGCTCCTAAATAATTTATAATTTTATTCTGAGGAATCTGTAGGCGTTTAAATAATTCAAACACACAAACACTAATAATCATTATTACAATACTATAATTTGAAAAGCTTTGTATATTTTGATAAAACATATCATTACTTTCTTTACTTAAATAATCTTGAATTGCATTTACAGTAGTATTATAACTTGATAAAAAAATCAATAAATACGTAATCAAAATAAGTACTATGAAGACTAACTTACGTACACGTGCAAATGGATCATACTTTCTTATGTATCCGCCCAAAGAATACAAAAAATAACCCGTTATCAATATGCTTAATCCAGAAGTCAAGTTTTCGGCCAACATCCTTGACCATCTCAACTGAATAAAAGCAAAACAACTTATCAAAAATGTCAAATACTGATTTCTATCAAGTTTAGCCAAAAACTTATTCAGAAATATTTTTGCGCCCAACATAACCATAAAGTAATATCCAACAAACCATGACATGTCGTTGTAATCCCATATTCTGATGAGATCAAAATCAATATTTTTCATTTTTTGATAACAAAACGTTGAAGCAAAAACTAATACTATTGATGCAAAACCTAATTGAAGCAATAACTTCTGACTTATCTTTTTCATGTTTATTTTTTCTTTTTCAGCCATAAAATAGCCAGAAATCATAATGAATAAAGCATTGCCAACAATCCCCAATGGTGTAATAAAAGATGGAATTAATAGCCTTTTATAAAATACGGGTTGATTGAACAGTCCATTTCCCATTTTTTCTATGGATGTAGCATCCGTAAGTTGTACCGTTACACAATGTATTACAATATGATACATAATTATTATAAACATTGCACATACTCTCATCAGTTCTATATTTGAATTTCTAATCTTTTTTATTTCCATAAAAAAGTTCTCCTTTGTAATACATTCGTACGGTATTTTTATGCTTTATTCAGCCTTTGATATTGTTAAATTTTTTCTATCTATTAATTTCCTAAAAATTCTTGTTTACCAATCAATAACAAATATAAAAATGTATATTTTTTTCCATAAAAGAGTTTCATTATCAGCCAGCCTGCTTTATTTTTCTCTTTTAATGCTCTAAATGAAGATTCTTCTGGTTTTTCTTTAAAAACATCTGCCGTTCCAAAAAATCCGATTAATTTTATCCGCTCTTTAAAAGGCATTTTTACTTTTTGAGGGCTTACATACCTCACAATTGTATACACTCTTTTGGATAATTCATCCAACCAAAAATAAGGAATTTTTTCTTCAATTCCAGTCTGTTCTATTAACTTTCGCTTATTTTTCAGACACTTCATTAAAGACATGATATTATTGATATCTGTCTTTCCACTTGTACTATGAGAATATCTCATCATCCATACATAATATGCATTAGGATTAAGAACAACTCTTGGTTTTTCGAGATATATTCTTGTCATAAAATCAAGATCTTCATATCCAAACTTCATGAACTCATCAAACTGAATATTATTTTTCTTTAAAAAAGAAGTACGATAAATTCCTGCCCAGATTCCCTCTCCGGCTTTATTTATCTCAGCAAAATTCTCTGCGAATTCACTGTCAGAATATACTCCTGAATTAAAATTTGTTCTTTCTTCCGAAATTATTTTTCCATCTTTAATTGTACGATAAATTCTGGAATACCTCACTACATCTGCATTATGCTTTTTAGCAAGCTTATAATTATCTGCAAGAAGCCCTGGAAGATATAAATCATCATTGTCGCAAAAAGCAATATATTCCCCCTCTGCCGCAGCAAGTCCACAATTTCTTGCCGAACATATTCCTCCATTGCTCTTATGAATCACTTTTACTCTGGGCTCGTTATCTGCGAACTCATCACAGATCTCCCCACTCTTATCTTTTGAACCATCATCAACCAATATCAGTTCAAACTCATCAAACTCCTGATTTAAAACACTTTTTATTGTTGTCTCAAGGTATTTTTCCGAATTATATACGGGCATTATTACACTGACTTTAATATCCGGCATTTCTGTTTCTCCTGCTTTACAATCCAAATATCTGTGAATTCTCACGGGCCTCAAGTATAGCACGTAAAATATAAAAATCAGAAGGATTCGTTATTTTGATATTTTCATTTGACCCCTCAAGAGTATGGAGTTCATATCCATATTCTTTCATCAGGCTTGCAGAATCAATGCGATCTGTCTTATTATCTTTAATTGCTTGTCTATGAACCTTCAGGATATCTTCCAGGTAAAAACTCTGTGGTGCTTTTGCAATATAACAGCTTTTTCGATCAATAATATTTGTTATTGTCTGCTTTTCATCAGCCTGAATAATCGTCTCCGTTGCCGGCGTAACTGTAATTGCGTTTCCCTTTTCTTTAACCATTTTAATGCTATTGCTAAGCAGGTCTTCTGATATTAACGGGCGGACTCCATCATGTATCAGGACTATATCATCACCTTCCGCCAGTTCTTCTGCAGCACATAAGCCGTGATATATTGATTCCTGTCCACATGTTCCACCCGGAACAATTTTTTTTACTTTGGATATGCGATTAATTTTCAGCAGATTGTCAAGATATCCTATATATTCTTTCAGACATACAACAATAATAGCATCTATATCCATACATTTTTCAAAATACTCCAATGTATGAATGATAATAGCTTTGCCATTCATTTGTAAAAACTGTTTTGGCATTCCCTTAGTATTCATTCTTACACCGGAACCTCCGGCAAATATTAATCCAATATTCATTAACAATTACTCCTTTATCCACACATCAAAGTCATGAGAAATTCTTTTTTCCACTGGTGGAAGCTGCATATAATCACCATACAACTGCTTTAAATAGAAATTCCAACATTTTGGTGCCGGAAATGAATGTCCCTCAAATTCAACATTCACCTGTTCCAGAAATTCTTTTGGCATTTTTTCCTGAGGACCATATCCCCATAAAAATCCTCCAACATATGGTGATTTTGAAATAGGAAACTCTTTTGAAATGTCATTTAACTTATTACATAACTTTTCTGTATTCAATCGTTTGCAAATTGGGATTAAAAATCTTTTTGCCAGAGCTGCATACCAGGACGCTCCCTTTCCACTTTCACTATACGCTGTCAGCAATACGGTTTTATAAAATTTAATCTTTTTAAATTTCTTTTCAATTGTTTTTTTATCATCCGGCATACCATCCAGGGGAAAAATATCAATCCATATTCCCGTGGTAAATTTTTCATCCAGATACTTTTCTTTCACAACTGTATCCGTATTTATCAGTTTAATAAAAGGATAAATAGAATTTCCTGATTTCCATGAAACAATCTTTTCTATGCACTCTTCTTTCTGAGTTTTTTCCAGCTGTAAAAGCTTTTCAAAATCTTCTCTTGGCATTAAAACATCAATATCATCATCCCACGGAATAAATCCTTTATGTCTGATTGCTCCCAGCAAAGTACCTCCACATAAATAATATTTTAAGCCATTATTCTTGCATATTTCATCAAGTTTCAATAATAAGTTAAGCTCTATTTGTTTTATTTCACTAGATGTTATTTTCTTCATATATTCCCTTTATAATTTCAAATCAAACTAATCAAATAAAATACTACCCTATCCAATTTAATTTTCCTTAATCGCAGAACAATCCATGTTGCCACTCTTTTTTTGCATGGTTCGGATTTTAAATATCGCATACTCACATATTTATTATTACAGATATTTTTGTCGATTTTTTCTACTAATTTATTATATCTTTTATATAAAGATTTCATTTTTTTAATTCCGCAGCCTTTTCCATTATACAACAAATTTGCATTTAATCCGGAAACCAAACAGTATTTCAATATCTCTTTTTTATTTTTAGCTTTCTTAAGATTTTCTATTTGTGCTTCAACTGTTCCAAAATACTCTTCAATAATTCCTGTCCTGTCTTTTTTTACACTCTGCGTAATTGACTCTGTATTCAAATAATAATAATAACCTGAGTATTGGATATTAGTTATAATTGGATCTGCAAGCAACGTTCTATATGTAAATCCTTCATCTTCATAACGCCTAACTCCACAAAATGTAATCTGATTCTTTTCAAGGAACTCTCTTTTATACAATTTTGCCCAAGCATTAACATATGTCCATCCTATGTTATTATCCTCGACATTAATAGACTTCTCAATATTCTTTTCTCCCTCAGCTCTGATATATCCACCAATGACTATATCTGCATGCGATTCCTGCGCAGCATTTATATACCTTTTTAGAAAATCATCTTTTAAATAATCATCACTGTCTACAAACGTTATATATTTTCCTTGCGCTGCTTTCAACCCTTTATCCCTTGCTGCGCCAAGCCCCATATTTATATCACTATATACAATTTTAATTTTATCTGAATACTGATTCTTAAACTTTTCTACAATCCGAATGCTACCATCTTGTCCACAATCATCAACACAAATTATTTCAAATTCCTGATAAGACTGCTCAAGTATGCTTTTAAGGCATCTTTCTATATACTTTTCAACATTATATATCGGAACAATCACTGAAATTTTTTCCATATACTTCCCCCTGATCATTCAAACCACATTATCACCTTAAATATTCTGACATTTCATGCTTCCAATTAAACGTCGATATGCATCTTTTAAATTAACTTCTGGGTACCACCCCAACTTCTGCATTTTTGATGAATCCATGTGCATTTTGGTATCATGGGCATATCCGTATAAATTTGTTTCAGGTATATCAAATACTACTTCTATAGCCCCTTCTGCCAAATCCTCTGCTACCATATGTGCCATTTCAGAAATAGTAATATGACACTCCTCGTTCGCTATATTATAAGCCTCTCCATCCTTGCCTTTATTCAATAAAATCAAAAGTGCTTTTATCACATCTCTTGTATAACAATAATTACCTTCTGATTTTCCTGCTGTATGCAAAATAATATCTTTGCCTTCTATTACGCTCCTTGCAAACTGTGCAAATACTCGATTTTCTCCTGACAGTACACCAGCGCCAAATGTCTGTGCAAGTCGTGCAATTTTTACCGGTACATTATATTGTGATGCATATGCCACACACATATTTTCACACATCCGCTTACTTTCTGGATAATTACTTCGGATAGACAACGGATTAATATATCCTAGCATCTCCTCCGTAACTTTCTGTTTTGGTTCGATTTCAAATGTGCCATAAACTTCCATTGAAGACACATATACCATACTTTTAATATTCTTTTCTTTAGCTAATTCAAGAATGTTTTCCGTTCCATTTAATGAAGTATAAATTACATTTACAGGACTGCTTATCATTACTTTTGACGTCGTTACGCTCGCACAATGTATAATGTAGTCAACGTTTCCTTTTATATTCAACGGCTCTGTAATATCTCCTACAACCAATTCCACTTCTTCACTTTGTAATATATCTCCAAAAATCTTCTTTGCTTTTTCAACATTTCTTACTAATGCCAAAATTTTTATATCAGCGTGCTTTCTTCTATTAAGGCACGCAAAAGTTTTTACAAGTAATGAACCAATTAGGCCTGTTGCACCAGTTATTAAAATAATACCTTTTTCCATGTCTTTTATTGGGATATTACTTTCTGAAATCAATTCCAAATCTTCTTGTAAAAAAGAATCCATATAGTTTCCCACTTTTTCTTCTTTAATCATTTCCATTACTCAAATCCCCCGTAGCTGATATATCCATTTCTTCCAGAAAACAAGATAAAATATCTCCCAGACAAAATCCTATTGGTTTTTTTCTATATCTTCTATAATCACCATTAACCCAATGAACAACTATTATTTTCAAAGAATTGATTTTTCTTTTTGCCGAAATCATGCTGAAAGACTTTTGAGCCTTTACACAAGCTTTAATTTTTTCCAGTGCAATTATATCTGCACTATTTTTTTGCCTTTCATAAAGCTCTTCAAATCTTCGATATGTTCTTATTCGCTGTTTAGCCTGTTCTCCCGCAATACTTTTCAAAGTATTAAATTTACAATTTATTTTTTCTTTTATAGTCTGCGGTATTTCTGCACCAATCTGATTATTCCCATGTTGCCTATATAATATTAATTTTTGTTCTTCTGCAAAAACATCACCGTAAAGTGCTGCCAAAATTCCCAACCAGCCATCATGTTGCCAAATCTCAGAAAAAGGATATGCTTTCTCAAATAGTGTGCGTTTAAATGCAACTGTAGCGCCTGTTACATAATATCCATTTAGAAACAGTTCAAGACAGTTGTTAAATTTGCATTTATTTTTCAGATAATAAACAGACTCCCATAACGAACCTTCCATTTTATTTAACTGTCCATCTACTAAATAGGCATCTGAGAAAACTAATAAATACTCTTCTTTTTCATCCAAATCTCTTAACAAAATTTTGACTTTTTCTTTAATCCATACATCATCTTGATCACTTAAAAATATAATGTCACCAGTTGTATTAGCAATAGCATTTTCAAAATTTTTTCTATATCCTAAATTTGTTTTATTTTGTATGATTTTATATTTTACTTTTGATGTCTTCAGAATCTGTTCTACAATTTCAACTGTTTTATCTGTTGAACCATCATCACCTATTACGATTTCGTCTATCGGATGACTTTGGCTTAAAATACTCTTTATTTGCTCTGCAACATACTTTTCACCATTATAAGTGCACATAGCAACTGAAATATAATGTTCTTTCACTTTTTATTTCCTCCTTGGAAAAATACGCAGTAAAAAAACACCTGCGCCATAAATTCCAATACCCAAAATCACCTGTAAAATCAATGTAACAAAATGGCTTAATCTTAAGAAATTCAAGGAATATACTACCACTCCCATAAGTGCTGAAAGCGCCACTATTTTCCACATCATTTTTGAATCTATTGTACTGCCCAAATATTTTCTCATGTACATATATTGAATTAATGCTGTTGTGCCTTCTGCCACTACGGTACCTATTGCCGCTCCACATGCATCATATTTAGGAATCAGTAAAAAGTTGATGATCAAATTGACAATCAGTGCTGCTACATATGAGATTGTTAATTCTTTCTTTTTATCTACAGCAACCAGGTACTGTATGCCTGTAACATTGCTGATTCCAATAAATATCATTGTTGGACATAATACCATTAAAATATGATAAGTATTGGCAAATTCTCTTCCTAAGAAAAAAGGAACAAAATTGCTGGCAACTGCCATCAAACCGAAGCAACATGGTATCAGGACAAAATTCACACAGAATAGTGCCTTTTGGATATATTCCCTGACCTGTCCATCTTTCCCCTTCGAAAATTCATATGCAATCCTGGGCATCAACACAGTTGACAATGCTGTTGCCAATATGATAGGAAGCTTTGCTATTTTTTCATTTTCTGTATAGTAAGATACATACGCAACATTACTTATCATGTTTTTAATCATGACCTTATCACATTGAACATATAACTGGCTTGCCGCCTGAGGAAGAAACAATGCCAATGATGGTATAATATGTCTGGTAAAATGAATCTCCCGCAATGGTAAAATCATGATATATTTTTTTATCCACGGTAAAATCAATACTGCATTTGCAAAAGTCATCAGACATAATAACCATACATATATACTAAGATCATTCTGTGTACGGACAAATACAAATAAAGATACCGTAAAAAGACCACGTACTATATAATTTCTGAGAACAATTGGCTTCATCTCTTCTATTCCGGCAAAAAACCAGCTTGTATCAAGAAATGTACCTATAATATAAACTGCATATATTTTAAAATATGTTCTATATTCCGCTCTGGATAAATAAATCCAATATACACCAAGTGTTCCCAGCAGTAAAACCATTCGCATAATAAAGATTTCCCAAAAACATTTTGACAAATCATGCTTATTATGACGATTATATGCCACTGCTCTGTTTGCATACCAAACCAGCCCCAGCATTCCAAATACTGTAAATAATGTAGCCACTGATTCAACATATCTGGCAATTCCCAGACTGTCAGCCCCAAGAACTCTGGTAAGATACGGAACTGTGATAATTGGAAGAACAGTAACTACAATCTGATATGATACATTATACAAATAATTTTGTATAATTTTATTTCCTTTAATTTTTATCACTCTGATATCCTTCTTTATATTATCGTGCTTCTCAAAACAACAATTAACTTAATACTGATAATAACGCAAATCCAATAACAAAAACATTTAAAAATGCTGCAATCTGAACCATATACGATTCATTTTTCTTAAGGATTACTAATTTATCATTTCTTAATGTCAACAGCAATAAGCCGACTACTGGAAGGAAATATCTTCCCTGTAATCCGGCTATATAATTACAGTTATTCTGCGTCCATGCCAGAAGCATCGACAACATAATTAATCCAATGCTAACTAATGAAATCAAAAGTACAAACGCTCTTTGTCCTTTTTTTATATATATTCTCTCTTCTTTCTTTTTCATGCAGCATGCAATTACCAGAAGAAGAAATGCTATCAATATATACCAGGGAATTAAAACATTCAGTCTTCCCAATTTTCCACCTATTATCTGCTGTACTTGAGTATCTCCCTGTGTTGCTATTGTATTTTGGTATAACCTGATCAATTTATTCGGTGCATGAATAAAATCAGAAAGACTGTACAATTCTAATCCATCTCTGTATGCACTTCCATTACTTCTCATGAACATTCTCCAGATTCTCTGGGAAAACTGTCCTATAAAAACAAGGCCCATTGGAATCGCTGCCCCCAATGTCCAGCCAATTTTCTCCTTTAAATTTCTTCCAATTTCCCAACACACCAGAAGAATTAACCCAAGAAGCGGAATATATACGCCGCCTTTGCAGGCTGCTGCTGAAAAACCTCCTGCCAGTAGCATAATCCCGAAATCCAGTATAGATTTATCTTTTGCATACAACATAGAAAATCCATACGCCAGATATACATACACTGCTCCAAGCAGAATGCCATCATAAGAACAGGAGACAACCTGCTGCAGCATAATCGGAAAAAGTCCCAGCACTGCCAGTGTTGCTTTACCAAACGGAATTTTTCTGATTCCAATCCACATCAGCAAAATAGCTGTCAGTGCATTCAACCATCTTCCAAACATGATCATCGTTGTCAAGTTAAAATGCAGAAGCCTTGCAATAGAAAATCCTACTGCTGCCGGTAAATAGTTTAAAAATGTTACATTTCCAACCGGGTTATCTGCATAAGTTGCGACAAGACTTGTGTCCTCTGCTTTCTCAAACACATTTTCGAAAGTTTCTCTGTACAACTCTTCTGTAACATCCATTGTATTTTCTTTTGACGTATCTATATCGCAGACACGTTTATAAATTCTATTTGGACCGGCATTATTATCAACTCCCAGTATTTCATTAGAAATTATATATGTTGCATCAATATGGGCTCTCTCATCCGGTACACAGTACGGTGGAATCAGGAAGCTGTATACAAATGAAAGTACTATTGCTGCTATAACAAAAGTCTTTCCTGTTGAAAGTTTTCCAAGTGATGTTGCTATAAATAAAATTGTCACCAGCACTGTAAGAATCGTCACCATATATTTGAACATTTTTGCAAACATCATCTGATTGCTATACAATGACACCATGCAGATATTACCGGTCACAGGAGTGGAATTTAGTTCATACGGGTAATCCTCACCCTGTCCACCAATCAGTGTTAAATTACCTTCCTGGACTTTATCTGCTTTAATTACAATTTTGTAATAGTTATTGGCAGAATCTTTTATTATGTCTGGTAATTCCAACACATAATATTTTTTTCTGATATCCCATACCAGTTTTCTGCTTTCACTTGTAACATGCTTTGTCAGTTTATCCAGTTTTTCAGTTTTTGCTTTTATGCTGCTTACTAACTGACCACTGGCATTGTCATATATACTGACTGTAAGATCAGCCTTTACTGATGATGCATTTTCAATATGCACTGCTACTGCCGAAAGATTATCTTGATTTGAATAAAAAATCTGTGAAACTTCATCACCCTCATTTAAATTGATTTTCTGAGCTGTTTCCCCTGTTTCTCCACATACTACTTCCGCATCTTTTCCTCGAACAGCCCCCTCCATTGTTTTCATATATACATAGTCAAAGAAAACAAACAGAACTCCCCATATTATCACTAAAAAAACTATTATTCTCTTTAAACTGCATTTAGATACTTTACCTTTATTCTCCATTTTTTTAAGAAACAATGGCATACTTGTTTTCTTCTGTATAAAAATCAGGAATAAACCAGCTAAAATTTCCGCTACAAAATAAATGCATGGTTTTAACCAGTTGCTGTTTTTTGCATTATAGCACAGAGAAGCACACAGATAGCTATTAGTCAGCTCTCCATCCATCCAAGAGTATTCTGCACTGTCATTTGTTTCTGACACACCTAAATAAGGTCCCTGATTTTTGAATCCAACCGATCGAAGCTGCATTCTTACTCTTGTACCCTTAGCAATCTTCGCTTTAAATGGAACATATATGTTTTTTTCATCTATCTGATCTTTAAACAACAATTCACTGCTCTGTATAAGTTCGCCACTGTTTACGTCAAAAAATTTTACAACCAGTTTTTCATTTTTTAATTCCAGTCCTCTTGCTTTGTATCCGTTAAATAAAATACCGCCTGCATTATCCTGCTTTATTACAAATTCTGTGTCTATATAATGATCATCCAGAATTTCATATTCCTGATCTGCCTGAACTCCAAAGGCATACGTTTCATAGCCATCTGACCTACAGGTAGCCAGCTGAACTATAAAAATAATCAATATTACAAAAAAATACACTGCAAATGCAGTCGAATTTTTATTTCCTTTAAGGGCTAGTATTTTCTTATTCATAATTCACATCTTTCCCAATTTAATATATTCGTAAAAAGTATATCAAAAACACATACAAATAGCAAGTTGCCTTTTCTTCATTTTATGTCTGTTCAGTCCTTCACCAATCTTATTCCAATTTATTCTGATCCATGATATACTAACTGTGTTGTCCAACCGATACCCAGCAACGGGAGGATGTGTAGGTTGTATGGAAAATATTGCTATTTCTTTCCTTATCTCCTGTCTGGCAAGCATAGCCGCCTATTATGTTTGCAAATGGTTAGATGGACGTAAGTGAGACAACACTAGCCTGGTGATTTCTTGTCCATCATGACAAAACAAGAAGAAGCCCCCAGTATTCGCGTTACTGAGGGCTTCACTCTTTTTGTCTGTATGGACTTGCTATCTCTTTTGCCTATGGCAATTGTAGCATATTCATTTCTGTAAATCAATATACCAACTTTCCGATTTTCAAATAATTTTTGCATCATCAACATACTCTTCCATCTCATTCAGATTCTTATACTTTGCTATTATAACCAGATATCCTTTATCCCATTCATTTACTTCTGTACATCTTTCCAATTTTGATGATGTCGCAAAACTGATAACTAGGTCTTTAAAAATGAATATCGTATACCGTCTGTCTGAATCTGCACCTCAGCCTCTTCTCTCATCTGGCAGCCCATTAAATCCCTCTCTGCACAAAGGGCAAACCTGAAAATTCTATATCATTCAAGTTTGCCCCTCTTACATTTTGATTTTCTTTATAACTAATCAAAAATCGGATAATTTTACAATATAAATATTATCCATTTTCTCTACATATCCATTTTCTGGATACTTTGGCATAGTTTTTGCTGTTTCTATAATCTGACTTTTTTGTGCATCATCTATGTTTCTATTATATTTTTTTCCAAATGCAGCATTTAAATACAGAACTGATCTTCTTGTACCACTGATTGGGTCTTCTACATTATAATCCCAGTCGAAACTGGAGTTACCCACCAGTGACTGTCTTCTACATGATGCATTTAATGGAGCATCCCATTTTCCGACAACTATTATTGTCGCCTGTGCATCACCTTCCAGTGTTTCTATATTTTTAACAATATCTGCGCCAACCTGATATTGCTGCATATTACAAATATCATCTGTATAAAATAAAGTCTGGCTTCTTCCCGACTGACTCAACAAAGATATAATAAGAACTATAGCAGCCGGTACTACTATAATCTGACGAATTTTAAATGTCTTAAACACTTCGCAGCATTTACTAAACGTATACATGCCCAGAAAAGCAGTTGTAAATGCTACCGGAAGTCTTGCTCTGTCAGCCGGAATTCCCCCGATAACTATGTTAAGTGCAATCATGCAAATAATATTTCCAACACATAATAACAGATAATCCAGTTTTAACCAGATATTCTTCTTTTCCAAAAAATTTTCGAACACCAAAATAACCAGAAGTATTATGCTGAGAAGCAATATCCAGCCAGCATACGCATCTCTGCCTAATAAAATATTTTTAAAATCTAGCCATAAACTTTGTATAATTTCTGTTGTCGGACGTGTTCCCCATTTAAATTGTAAATAATCTGATGTACCAAAATTGAATACTTTGCACACCAAGCTATACATAAGATAGCTAACGACAAAGTGAATAATTACAATTATAGTTTTTATCCAAAATGATTTATGAACCTTTAATGAATTATCTTTTTCAGTCATTTTATCAAACAAAATCAACAGGCAAGCCGCTGCTTCTGCCAGATGAAGTCCCGGAAATGTCTGATAAGTTCCAATCGCCATAAAAGCACAGATTACAGATCCCAATAATTCAACTGTATTACAGAATTTTGTATTTTTTCTGTTATTTATGAGCACATCCAATAATAATGCAAATGATATTGCCTGTATTAAAAATGCGAGTGCAATTGCACCTTGCTGCAATGTAAAATAGAAATGTGCAGCCCATAAAGGATTCGTAAGCAAAGCAACTCCGAAAATTATATATTTATACTTTTCTGATTTTCCATTAATCATGTAAAACACATAAATCCATGCCAGAATTGCCATAGAAAATATCGCCAGAAAAGCAACTCCATTCGCATATGGATTATAATGCCACAGATTCAAAAACATAATGAAATAATAATACCCCAGGCGTCCCAGACCTGTGATTATCCATTCTTTCCCATAATCTCCCATTATATATTGTTCTGTATCTATACCTATATTAGTTGTCATTGCATGTCCTACATAAAAAACCACAACTGAGAGCACAATTAAAACAACTAATACTATATGTTTTCTAAAAAAATCTTGTATAGAATTTATTTTTTCTTTCATGTTCATTCCCTTCCCATATCATTTTCATATTTTGCAATATCCATTTTATTATAATCTATAACATTATTTAAAGCAAGACAGCTTATCATTCAATCTCCGATCTTATTTATCCACAAAAGCGCCGTTCTGTCTCCACTTCCTGACAAAACGGCACTTTTCTTCTTGCTTAATCAATATCTTTTAATTTGATTTGTTTCCACTTCACCTGCAGTTAATGAACTTCTTTACTTTTTTCGAACTCTTCCACTTTCTTTTTCATCAATTCCATTTCTTTTGCCATTTGCTCAGCACGCTGTTCCGCTATATCACGTTGTTGCTCCGCTATATCGCGTTGTTGTTCCGCTGCATCACGTTGTTGCTCCGCTATATCGCGTTGTTGTTCCGCTGCATCTGCTCGCTCTTTTTCTCTTTTTGTATTTCTTCTTTCAGCCTGTATGTCCATTTTATCCATATTCTCAAATAAATATCCCATACCCTGACCTCCAATTCCGCCCATGATCTCCTGAGCTTCATCTCCTGGTACCTGTAGTTTCATCAGCAATGACCACAGGATCTTTTTGTAAATTTCTTTTATTTCTTCTGGTGCATTTCCATAGATGTTATCTACTATTTCCTCAGATATTTTTCTGAACTCTGCAAGATCTTCTGCCGACTGTATTTTGTTAATCAGCATTACTAGTGACATTTCATCATGTTTCCTGCTGAGTTCTTCGTTTGTATATTGATTAACACTCACTACCTGGTATGTAAAATCCGGAATATATTTTTCCATTTCATCTGCAAATTCGATACGGTCTCTCAAGTTCAGCCCGGCTGTCCACTTTCTTTTTCCTTCATAATACACAATTGGAATAATCAGTGGATATCTGAAGTCCTTATTATGACTGCTGCTCTTCTTTATTTTATTCTGAGTTACTTTATATTCCTGCCAGATCACACACATATACCGAAGAAGCTGCATGGCAACATCATAATCAATGTCACTCTTATGTTCAATCAATGAAAGAACAAAAACTTCTCTTTCTATTGTTCCATCCGGTTTACGGATATATACTTTTTTAATCGTATCGGATTCATATTCCACGCCCAGAAATGCACGATATTTCTTCGAAACATCTTCAATATCCTCCGGCATTACATTTGACAATAATGGGATATTGGTATAATTTCTCAGAAACTGACTTGTCAGCCGTTCATTTTTAAATATTTCACGGCTGTTCACATCTCTGACATGCATTTCAGGATGGTAGCTGGTGTTTTTTCTTCTTTTGTTCTGTGACGTTTTTTTCATTTTGCCTCCTGTCCTGGAAACAAATCACAGATCAAAAGATATTTACTTCTTTATTGTAACACCCGAGCAATATGTTCTGCAAGTTACTTTTCACTTTTAAGTTATATCCTTGTTTTCCCACACGTTGACTTTTCGTAGCATTCTATAGTAAAATGAATGAAATATATGATAGGAGTTTTACAAAAAATGTTTTCGAAAAAAATAAATATTATATGTGCAGGAACCCTGTTATGTACAGTTCTTGCCACATCTCAGATAAGTCTGGTAAAAGCAGACGATTCTGAACTGATTTTAAATATCGCAACTGAAACCTATACTGGTACTTATTCTGGTGACACAAAAGACGGCGAACCTTCCGGAGAAGGAACATTTTCTGTTTCGAATGACAATAACGATTTTACCTTATCCGGCACATGGAAAGATGGTCTTCTTGAAGGAAATGTTGAAATTGATTACGCTGATGGAGCAAAAACAAATGCTCAGTTTAAAAATGGATTGATGACAGGTACAACAACTGAATATAATGCAGATGGTTCTTATTCTGTATATTCCTGCACCAAAGGCCGTCCATATGGACGCATTTATAAATATGATTCAGATGGTCATCTTAACGGAGATGATTTCTATTATCAGATGCGAACAATAAGTTCTCTGAAGGCAGCCAGCATTGAAGCTGATTATAATCAGCTGCTTGGAACCAGTTTTCCTGATTCACCGCAGAAAATAACTGGAACTGTTGCCGCTGTTTTTTCCAGTTCCAACAACTGTTTTATAATTTTATACGACAATCAGTCGCATCCATACGTATTAACATATGCAAATAATTCAACCAACAAATACAATCAGGCTATTGTCCCAAATTTAAAGGAAGGGGATCATATAACTGCCTATGGATACCTTCAAAAACAGGATGCTTTAAATTCTTTTGAAGATGCGCTTGGGCGATCTCTGCTGGTCACAGATGCTCCAGAAAATATGTATTCTTTATCTGACAATGATCTGTCTGATATTTTAGATGCTGTCACTTCTTCTGCTTCTGCCGCATATAACGAAAATGCCACTTCAACTCTGCCATTTATTCTGGTATTTGCAGCAGATGTAAGTGGTTCCTCTTCTTTCGATACAACTGCTCCAAGTATGGATTATTCTGACATTATAAATAATCCGTATTTATACAGTAATATTAAATACACACTTACAGGAACCGTAAAAAAATGCGTTTCAAAATATGAGAAAGGTTATGTTCAGTTAATTATTTCTGAAAACGAAACGAATAATCTGTTTTATGTAAAATATCGTTATTCCGATGGCTCCGAACTTCCTGCCACTGGTGATTTGGTTACTGTAAATGGATTATTTAATGGAAACTACAAAAAAATAATTCCAGATGAAGATGCAAATATTTTGAAAAATAATTCCTCTAATGTTCCTGACGCCGATGATGCTTCAGACGACACTACTGTAGACTCTGCCAATGCAGATTCCAATATTGATTCTGCCGACAGTTCATCTGAATCAATTGAAGATGTTGTTGATGACGATATTCTGGAGGATGATGTACTTTATGACAAAATCACGTATGTCATTCTTTATCCAAGATTGTCTGCTACAGATATTACAATTCAAAAATAAACTGACAACAAATGCCGTTTTGTCATCGTAATCCAATGACAAAACGGCATTTTTCTTCTTGCTTAATCAATATCTTTTAATTTAATTTGTTTCCACTTTACCTGTTGTTAATGTACTTCTTTACTTTTTTCGAGCTCTTCCACTTTCTTTTTCCAAAACTGTGCTTCTTTTATTGCCTCATCACGTTGCTGTTCCGCTATACCACGTTGTTGTTCTGCCTCTTCCGAACGCAGTGCCGCTATATCTGCTCGTTCTTTTTCTCTTTTTGTGTTTCTTCTTTCAGCCTGTATGTCCATTTTATCCATATTCTCAAATAAATATCCCATACCCTGACCTCCAATTCCGCCCATGATCTCCTGGGCTTCATCTCCTGGTACCTGCAGTTTTATCAGCAATGACCACAGGATCTTTTTGTAAATTTCTTTTATTTCTTCTGGTGCATTTCCATAGATGTTATCTACTATTTCCTCAGATATTTTTCTGAACTCTGCAAGATCTTCTGCCGACTGTATTTTGTTAATCAGCATTACCAGTGATATTTCATCATGTAATATCTGAACAATATGTTCTGCAAGAGATTATCTGCAAAATCATTTTATTTTTATTGCATTATCATCATTTGTTTCTTCTATTATGAAATGTGGCCTTTTCTTTGTTTCCAGATACATTTTGGAAATATACTGCCCTATAACTCCAAGGCAAAACAACTGTAAACCACCAATAAAAATAATAACGCAAATCGTTGATGCCCAGCCAGCAACGGGATCATCGTAAATCAATTTTCGAATAATAATCCCTAAAAGTGTCAGAAAAGAAATCATTGTCATGAATACTCCAAACCACGATACTGCACTTAACGGTGCATGTGAAAAGTTTATAATTCCGTCAATTGCGTACTTTGTAAGCTTCCAGAAATTCCACTTTGTCTCTCCTGCAACCCGCTCCACATTGTCATAAGAAAGCCAATATGTCTTAAATCCAATCCAGCCAAATATGCCTTTTGAGAAACGATTGTATTCTGTCATATTAACAATTGCTTCAACCATGTCCCGTTTCATCAGCCTGAAATCTCTTGCGCCATCTACAATATCTGCGTCTGAGATTTTATTAATGATTCTATAAAAAGCCCGGGCAAAAAAACTCCTTATCGGTGGTTCCCCTTCACGGTCTTTTCTTCTGGTTGCTACGGAATCATATCCTTCTTTATGTATAATTTCCAGCATTTTTGGAAGCAGGCTCGGCGGATCCTGCATGTCTGCATCCATTACACACACATAATCTGCATTTGCATTACAAAATCCTGCATACATTGCTGCTTCTTTTCCGAAGTTTCTTGAAAATGACAGATATTTTACATGATTGTCCTTCTCAGCAATTGACTTCATAATTGCAAGTGTATTGTCTTTTGAGCCATCATTTATCAATAATATTTTGTAATCATAGTTCAGTTTACTCATTACCTTTGTCGTTTCTTCATAAAATATTGGTAATGCTTCCTGCTCATTATAACAGGGCACAATAATCGCTATACTCTCCATTATTCTACCTCATACAGTCTTTTGTGTTTTTATGAATCATCGTATTTTATCATGCAATCATCTTATCGTCTACATTTTATCACTGCATTTTTAATTTATCCACATAAAGTGCCGTTCTGTCATCACAATCTCATGACAAAACGGCATTTTCTTTTTAACCTCTATATTTCTCCACCATCTCAATCAGTTCCTCTGCTCTCTTCTCGAAGGAGTAATCCTTTTTGATCATCTCAAACTGCTCCAGTGCTTTTGCCTTTACGGCATCGTAATCTTTTTCCATCTTCTCGATGCAGGCCTGGAATTCTTCTTTGTTGCTGTAATAGAGGACTGCTTCCGGGAAGATTTCTTTCATTTCATCACAGCCATCGGAGATGACAGGCAGTCCGCATGCAAGGGCATCAAAGATCCTGTTGTTAATAAATTGGTTATCCAGCATATCTTTCCAGTGGTCGTTCAGTGTAGCTTTGGCGGAACGGTACAGTGCCGGCAGATCCTCATTTCGTACAAAAGTTCCGTCTATGATATCCTGATGGTCAGGGAGCATCTGCTTCCAGCCGCCTCCCCAGACATGAAGTGGGAGATTATCTTCTGCTGCCCAGAGGACACATTCTCTCATCACACCACGTGTACTTCCAATAAAGATATAATCATCTTTCAGATTTGTTGTTTTTCTCTCCTCGGGGTAAAACAGCTCTGTATCCGTACACTGAAGCAATGGTTCTACAGGCACGCTAATCTGCTTTTTCAGTTTGTTGGCATAATATCTGGATCCAACACAGACAATATCATACAGCTCATATTCAGATTTTGAGATCATGTCCGGGTGGCTGATATTCCACATAATATAAATGGTCTTTCCATTGCGGCGGTCCGGTCTGTAAAAATGATTCCCTCTGAGCACAAGTACAACGTCTGCTTCTTCATCGCAGCCCCAGTCCTGTCTTGTATCGATCACTACATAGATGTTCTTTCTTTCCAGATATTTCTGCAGTGCAATCGCATAATAATAGTCACCCCAGTGATACTTGGCTTTTCCCTCTGTTGCGGGACATTTGATCACCCATACCTGGCGGCCATTGGCTGTCCTTCTCAGCTCGGCAGGAATCTTGGCCCATTCATCACGGCGGTTAAGTTCATTTTCAATGTAAGCTTTCAGATCATCAATCTGGGCTTTCATTTCTTTTTTCATCTGTCTGTCAAAATTTTTCTGCTGGTCTTTCATTTTATTATCTATATAGACTCTTCCCACCGGAACTATTTTTCTCAGAAATCTTTTGATTTTTCTCAAAATCCCCGACATTTTATCCTCCTGTGACTGTCCTGTGATCTTCAGATATTTCTGGTAATCTTTCGGAAGTTCAAAATAATTTTCACGTTTTCCTTTGATTCCCATTTCTTCAAACCACTCTGCATTCAATTTCTCTTTCAATTTGGACTTTGTAGGTTCTGCAAGTGTCTCATAGTTCCAGAGAGTAAAATGCAGTGCATAGTTGATATACTCTTTTTCCAGGTCCCTGTACAAATCATATTTTACAAGTTCTGCTTTGAGTGCTTTCAGGCCTTCATAAAAACAGGTCCATGATTTTTCTCTTGTCTTGGAAAGGGAATCTTCTGCATCTCTTCTCTGATGAACCAGTACTTCCGGAACAATCGAGATTCTCTGTGCAAGCACCATGGCGCTATACACAAAAAACAGGTCGTTTGTTGTTCTCTGTTCCTGAAACTCAAGCTGATATTTGTCAACAAATTCTCTGAGGAACAGTTTGTCCCATGCCCATCCCATGAATGTCATGAAAACATTTCCTGAAACCTGCCTGAATGAAAACGGCTGATAGTCCGGAAGATTTGCTTCTTTCAGAACCCAGTTTGCAGGCGCATATTCTCTGCGGTCCGTATAATACATATCGCATTTATATACAGAAATCTCTGCATGGTCCTCTTCCGCTTTTTTATATGCTTTTTCAAGCATTTGAACATCAAAAAAATCATCTGCATCAAGAAAAGACAGATATTTACCTGATGCATGGCGCATTCCATTATTACGGGCAGCTCCGGCTCCGGCATTCTTCTGTTCCAGAATCTTTACACGACTGTCCAATGCTGCATATTCCTGCAGTATCTCTACGGAATGATCTGTAGAACCATCATCTACACAGATAATTTCTATTTCTTTCAGTGTCTGTGTTACTACACTGTCCATACATTGTCTCAGATACTTTTCTACATTGTAAACCGGAATGATTACCGATACTTTTATCATTTTTATTCTCCTTGCAGAATCATTTTTCTCACATACTCTGTAACTGTTTATAGTTACCATGATTCTTCTATTATACCTGTTTCATTAAAACCCGTCCAGCACTTTCAGTCCAGGACGCAAACAATCCCCCGGGGAAACCCGGAGGATTGTTTAATCATGGCATTTATGATTTTTTATTTGTAAAGTGGTCCGTAGTTCTTGCATGCACGGAAGTCTGCGCCTTCTTTGTCCATGCCGAATGCATTCCATGCTGCCGGACGATAGATATCTTCTTCAGGAACATTGTGCATAGCTACCGGGATACGAAGCATAGAGCACATTGTGATCAGGTCAGCTCCGATATGTCCGTAGGAGATAGCACCGTGGTTAGCTCCCCAGTTGTTCATTACATCATAAGCTGTTTTGAACGGTCCTTCTTTGCCATCGCATCTTGGAGCGAACCATGTACATGGCCATGTGTAGTCTGTACGTTTCCAGAGTTTGTCAGATACTTCTTCAGGAAGAGCTACTGTCCATCCTTCAGCGATCTGCAGAACCGGTCCAAGTCCTTTTACAAGGTTCAGACGGATCATTGTTGCAGGCATCTGAGCTTTTGTTTCATAACGGCTGGAGTATCCGCCTCCACGGAAGTATCCGTTGTCGGCCATACACCATTCTGTGTTTTCCATGATTGCTTTCTGGTCTTCTTCTGTAACATCCCACCACTGTTTCATAACAGCATTGCCGTTTTCATCTTTGGCTTCGCCGTTAGCGTCCAGGCATGCAGCACCGGAGTTGATCAGGTGAAGGAATCCGCCAGCTTCTTTAGCTACACCTTCAAGGTCATATCCTGTAGCTTTCTTAACAGCCTCCGGGCTCCAGTATGTACGAACATCAGCGAAGATCTGAGCTCTGTTTGTAAGAAGTTTCATGAACATCATTCCAAGACCGTTGAGAACGTCATTCTCTGTAGCGAGGATGTATGGCTCACGAGCTCCGTTCCAGTCAAAGGATGTATTCAGCATAGCTTCTGCAAAGTCACCGTTTGGATAGAAGTCTGTCCACTGTCTCTGTCCCTGGAAACCAGCTGCCAGAGCGTTGTGTCCGATTGCTTCTTCGGAGAATGCAGGATCAAGGTTATCGCAGCCGTTCATCAGTTCTTTGATGATAACTGCCATCTTAACTACGAATTCAAACTGCTCTTCTTTCTTTTCTGGAGAGAACTGCAGTTCTTCCGGGTTCTTATCCCAACCGATCTTACATGTTTCTTTAGCCCATTTCAGAGCTTTTTCGAATTCTGCGTGATCGTAGATGCCTTCTGTCATACGACGGATGATCTCTACCTCGTCAACAGATTCTACACGCATTCCAAGATAGGATTCGATGAAATCGGAATCAATGATAGATCCGCCGATACCCATTGTTACGGAACCGATCTGCAGGTAGGATTTGCCTCTCATGGAAGCTGCTGCAACAGCTGCACGACCGAATCTCAGTAATTTTGCTTCAACGTCTGCCGGGATAGATGTGTCATCAGCTTCCTGAACATCATGTCCATAGATACCGAATGCCGGAAGACCTTTCTGTGCATGTGTAGCAAGTACGGATGCAAGGTAAACTGCTCCTGGTCTTTCTGTTCCATTGAATCCCCATACAGCTTTGATTGTCTGTGGATCCATATCCATTGTTTCTGCTCCATAGCACCAGCATGGTGTTACTGTAAGTGTAATATCAACGCCTTCTTTGCGGAATTTATCAGCACATGCTGCACTTTCGCCTACACGTCCGATTGTTGTGTCAGCGATAACAACTTTAACAGGCTCACCGTTGGAATATCTCAGGTTATCCTCGAAAAGTTTTGCAGCAGATTTAGCCATGTTCATTGTCTGTTCTTCCAGAGATCCTCTTACATCCAGTGCTCCTCTACGACCATCGATTGTTGGTCTGATACCGATTACTGGGTAGCTTCCGATTAATCTGCTCTTTGCCATAATATTTATTACCTCCATTATAATATTTTCATAATTTACAGTCCCGGTCATCTGCCATGATATAGTGAACAGTTACAACAGGACTCCTTTTTTGCTTCTGTTCATAGTATACATTTGCCAAAAGCAAATTACTTGTGTTATAATAGCAAAAAACAGTACAATATTCACTTTTTTATTTAAATATGTAAAAAAAATATAAACTTTGACAAAGGAGGAATATTTCTTGCACGATCTAGACCGAAACGAGGACCGTTTGAGAGGAACCTACGAATTTCCATTTGAATTTCACCATATTAATTCTCTTCATCCCCGTTATGTCATGTCCTATCACTGGCATGTGGAATATGAGATCATACGTATCCTAAAGGGGACTCTTACTGTCACTTTAGACGAAAAAAGTTTTACTGCGCAGGTCGGAGATATCATCTTTGTACACAGCGGTATTCTACACAGCGGTATTCCTGACGATTGTATCTACCAGTGTATTGTTTTTGACGGAAACGTTTTTCTGAAAAACGGTTCCATCTGTTCTACATATATGCAAAAAATCATTCACCAGGAAATCCTTGTATATCACCATTTTTCAGCCAAACACCCTGATATCTGCAGTACTGTAAACAGTATTTTTGATGCAATCTGGAAAAAACCTGAAGGTTACGAGCTCACAGTCATTGGACAATTTTACCACTTTTTCGGCCTGATTTTTAGTAATCATTACTATCTCGAAAGTGTCACACGCACAAGACGTGATTACAAACGTATCCTGCAGCTGAAACAGATTCTTGATTTTATTGAACACAATTATGCCAGCCCGCTGACACTGAACCAGCTTTCTGCTTCAGTAAATATGTCTCCGAAATATTTCTGCAGATTTTTCTCGGAAATGACTCATCAGACTCCCATGGATTACCTGAATCATCAGAGGATCGAACAGGCATGCTATCAGCTTTCCACCACCGATGACTCCATCACGGAAATTGCCTATCGGAACGGATTTAATGATCTGAGTTATTTTATAAGAACATTTAAGAAATACAAAGGAATCACACCAGGCAAATACAAAAAAGCATAAACAGCATAAAACAGGCTCCGGAAGTTCTATACCTCCGAAGCCTGTTAATTTTTTATTATTAAAGCACTCTATTATATTAAAGCACTTCTTTCAGCACAGACAAGCCATATTCAGCCAGACTGTGATCCTCTTCACCTGTTCCACCGCTGATTCCAAGTCCTCCGATAATCGTGTCTCCTGCTTTCAGCGGAATGCCTCCTCCGAATATCACGATCTTGCCGTTATCCATCTTGTCAACTCCGTAAAATGTTCCTCCGGGCTGGGCAAGAACACTCAGTTCTTTTGTAGACATTTTCACAGCTACAGATGTATAAGCCTTCTTCATGGCAACATCAAAGCTTACCAGAAAAGCCCCATCCATCACATGTACTGCAATTGGATTTCCGTCAGGTCCACAGACTGCAATGACAGCTTTCTTGCCGCGGCGCTCTGCTTCCTGTTCAATTTTCTCAATCAGACATTTTGCACTGGCAAGAGTAATCCGTCCCTGAATACCCATTTTCTTCAAAACTTCCTGAATCACAGCCTCACTGACTGTTTCGGAAGCATTTATCTGCTTCTGATCATCTGTCATTGTTCTGACCTCTTCTTTTCCACCTTCGGATATTTTCTCTGTTAGATTATCCACTTTTTTATCCTCCGATGCATCTGTATATCTGGCCAGAACATAAAGATAATCAGCCAATCGATTCAGATATTTTTTTGCACCATTATCTGCACCAAATTTTACGCTTACAGATGCAAGTGAACGTTCAGCTCTTCTCGCAACTGCCCACGCTATATCAATCTCGGCTGAAAGACGGCTTCTTCCAGGAAGTATCATCGACTGCGGTTCATGAAATAATCCCTGCAGTCGTTCGATTTCCTGTTCAAGAAGTTCTACCTGTCCATCTTCCAGTTTATATTCTCTGTTATAAGGATCTGCCACTCCTGAAATAACCGATGTCAGTGTTCCCTGGATTTTTTCCAGAAAATGCTCTGTTTCCTGATTCTCTGTCATGGTTCTGACAAGTCCCAGATGGCTGGTCAGTTCTTCAATTGCTCCTACCAGCTGAATACGGTCATCAGACTTGGAGACATTTTTGGTGTGGACAAGATCTGTAGTTCCCCTGTCCCCGTTTTTGGTATAAATGTTCATCCCGGCATCTCCTGTTTCAAATTACAAACTCCGTGATCAGAATGACCAGAGTTTTGTATAGATTTTAACAATATCTTCCTTTTTCGGTACTCTTGGATTAGTTGGTGTGCAGGCATCTGCAAGTGCCATATCTGCCATCTTGTCCACAGCTGCAAAATAAGCATCCGGTGTAATAGTTCCAATTTCCTGAATTGTCATAGGAATGTTCATTTCTTTCTGCATAAACTGGATCCAGTTTACGAGAGAACGTACACTCATAACCTGGTTATAATTACTTAATCCAAGAATATGAGCAATAGATGCATATCTTTCTACAGAAGGAAGATATTCTTTCTGGCTCCTGCTCTGTTTGTTGATATTTGAGTTAAATTCAACAATATGAGGCAGCAACATTGCATTTGCTCTTCCATGAGGAATATGGAACATTGCGCCCAGCTGATGAGCCATACTGTGGGTAATTCCCAGACCTGCGGTATTAAAGGAAAGTCCCGCAAGACAGGAAGCTACATGCATTTTCTTTCTTGCATGCATATCACTGCCGTCAAGATAAGCTCTCAGAAGAAATACTCCGCATATTTCGATTGCTTTCTCTGCCAGTGCTGCTGAAAATTCATTATGATCTGTACTTACATAGGATTCCAGTGCATGGGTGAATACGTCCATACCTGTATCTGCTGTAATTGCCGGAGGCACACTTTTTACAAGTTCTGCATCCAGGATTGCTTCATCTGCTGTAAGGCTGGATGATACAAGTGGATATTTTACTTTTGCTTCAGTGTCATTTACTACTGCAAAAGAGGTAACCTCTGATCCGGTTCCACTTGTTGTTGGAATAGCAATCAGACCAACATCACTGTAATGGTTGATCTTAAGTGCAAACTCACGAATAGCCTTGGAGGAGTCAATTGCTGATCCACCGCCGACTGCAATGATTGCTTCCGGCTGATAGGTAAGAAATTTCTTTACTCCATCTGCGATTTTGTCAACAGGCGCATCCGGTACTACATTATGGAAAATATCGTACTCGATTCTGCCTTTCTCCAGGGGTGCTGTAATCAGGTCAATCATTTTGCTCTGAACAACAAACGGGTCTGTAATGATCAGAACTCTTTTGTATGGTATCTGCTCCAGACGCTCCAGTGCATTGTCTCCAAAATGAATGACTGTTTTCATTCCAAAGGTCTTCATCTCTGTTGCTCCTTTTCTATGGCTGCATATCAGGATATCTGCATTCCACTCCTGCTTCTGCAAAATATCCCATCCATTTATCAGATGGTTTTCTGTCTGTTACAACCACATCTACATCCCGCAGAGTTCCTGCAACGGAAAATGCGGTCTGATCAAATTTAGTGCTGTCTACAACCAGAATCTTTTTTCTTCCTGATGCGATCATTGCTTTTTTTGTGGTACCGAAGGATTCCTTGGATTCCATAATACCCCATTCATGATCGAGGGCTTTGCACGAAAAAATGGTCTTGTCCACATAATAGGAACGGATCACTTCTTCTGTCCTTGCACCCAGGAAAGCCAGATAGCCTTCTTTCATCACGCCTCCTGTGGAAATAATGTTCCATCCGGATACGTCAGATAATTCGAGAAGGATTTCCATGGAATTGGTGATCACGGTAAGACGTTCTTTTTCTTTCAATGCTTTGGCAATAAACACTGCCGTAGTACTCGCATCCAGAAAGATATGGTCTCCTTCTTTCACCAGAGAAGCCACTATCTCAGCCATTTTCTGTTTTCCGCTTACATTCTGGTTCTTGCGGATATTAAAGGGCAGATCAATACTTACATCTTCTTTTATGACGGCACCACCGTAACTCTTTGTGGCAAGCCCCTCTTTTTCGAGTTTGTCAAGATCTCGACGAATGGTTTCCTCGGAAACTCCATAGAGCTGACTCAGTTCGCTGACTACAACTCTTTTTTCTGCCTGAAGCTTCTCAAGGATCAAATTACGCCTTTCCAGTGCCAGCATTGAATTTGCCCCCTTTTTTATAGTTAGTTTTTATAATATTTTGTCGATCATACGCTGATCAGGATGTGCGATTACGGAAGAATCCAGATACATTCCTTTGGATGCAACCAGTTCTTTTGCTTTTTCAATAGATGCTTCTACTGCGGAAACTTCTCCTGTAAGAAGCATATATGATTTACCACACATACCTTTTGCGATACGCAGCTCAATAACATCTACGATAGCTGTTTTTGCTGCCTGGTCTGCTGCTTCGATAATAGATGCAGCATCATATGTCTCCAGAATACCCAGAGCACTGATTCCTTCTATTACAGTTGTTCCATACATAGCCGGGAAAAGGGATTCATGAGGATTACCCAGTACAAAACTGTCGATACATTTATCTTCATATGTAGTAACTGCTGCATCAACAGCTGCCTTTACCGCACTTAAATCGCCTGTGATAATTGCAATATATTTACCCGGACATACGGTCTGCGCCTCGACGATCTCAACTTCAGAGGTCTTTACCATGGCATCTGCTGCTGTGATACCAGTGGCAGTCGTTTTAAATTCAATCATTCCGATTGCTTTACTCATGTTCTGCACGTCCTTTCTACTTTGCTGCAATTATGATATGACGATCTGTTACTTCGGTTACTTTTCCGGAAAGACTTGCGTGAATGTTAACGCTTAATCCGTCTGCATGTTTTGCAATGATCTGTCCCTTTGTTACCATGTCGCCTGTTTTCACAATTGCCTGTGCCGGTGCGCCGATATGCTGGCTCAGAAGCACTTTTACCTTGGATACAGGAACAATGTCCTCTATCAGCGGTGCATCTTTGTCATACTTGGTCAGTCCAAGTCTTGCCATCAGACGTTCTTCCGGAACTTTACGGTACTCTCTTGATTCTTTGACCGGTACCGGCTGTACTCCCTGAGGAGGTCTGATTCCTGCTTTACGAAGTCCGCCTTTCATGTCTGCAAGAAGTGTTCTTGGTGCCAGACTCTGAGGGCAGGCATACATTTCGCAGACACCACAGGAGCAGCAGAATGCAGAATCAATATATGGATTCACATCTCTGAAGTCTCCGGCTGATGCAGCTCTCATAAAGCGTGCCGGATCAATAGGATGTCCAAGATTATGTCTCGGGCAAAGGTCCGTACAGGTATTACACTGGCAGCAGATAGATGCTGCGCGTTTCAGGTCAATTGCAGATGTTCTCTGCTTCTTCATTACAATTACGTGGTCCTTTGGAAAAACCAGTACTGCATTTGTTGTTTTGGTCACCGGATCAGATCCGCTGCCGATACGTCCCATCATAGGACCGCCAACAAAATAAACAGGGTCTTTGGTTGTGACATTTCCAGCCTGTGCAACTACTTCATCCAGCGTACATCCAAGAGGAACATGGACAGTTACCGGATTATCTACTTCTGCAACAACGGACACATATTTCTCTGTTACCGGTTTCTGTTCTTCCAGTGCTCGATACAGATTGTACATAGTCTCTACGTTGTATACGATCACACCCTGTTCAATAGGAAGACCACCAGGTCTTACAACTCTCTTGGTTGCCTCGTAGATCAGTACAACTTCATCTCCCATTGGATAAACTTCATCAAGAAGATGAATTCTCATTCCCGGGAATTCTTCTATATGCTGCTGCAGTGCCCGTATAGTCTGCACATAAGATTTTTTGATACCGATGATTGCTTCATTGGCACCTACAGTCTCTCTGACCAGGTTAAATGCCTTCATGATCTCATATGCATGTTTTTCAAGCAGTTGTCTGTGAAGTTTCAGCAATGGTTCACATTCTGCACAGTTCATAAGAATTGTGTCCGCCTTATCGGTAAGCTTGGCATAAGACGGAAATCCTGCGCCACCTGCACCAACTACACCGTTGTCCTGCATTATTTTCTGTAAATCTTTGATTTCCATGGCGTTACTCCAATCCTGCACCGTCATCAATGATACCTACAATAGCAGCATCAATGGGTGCTGTTTCTTCGCCGCAGCCAATTCTTGCTGCGCTTCCTTGTGCCACCAGTACGTATTCTCCGATTCCCGCTCCAATGATATCAATAGCAACAATCTGAGAAACGTCAGCTTTCATATGATGCACCGGCTCCACAATCATGAATTTCTGGCCGATTAATTTTTCGTCTTTACGTGTGGAAACTACACTTCCCACTACTTTTCCTACAATCATGTGTGCCTCCGCATAAACTCTTTTTAACCTCCTGTGCCGGTGACCCTAAGATCACCGGCTCATTCAGGAGAAATTTTATTTATTTTATGATAGTTACTGTAGTGCCTGTGGCAATCTGTGCGGCATTTGCCTCATCTGTATCAATGTGCATTTCCAGTGTAAAGCTATCGTCTACACGGATCGCAACATGATTGAAGATTGTGCCACGTTCATTATCAGCCTTAACAGAAACAATATCACCATTTTTGACGCCGGCTGCCTGAGCATCTTTTGGAGACATGTGAATGTGACGCATAGCCACAATACATCCTTCTTTAAGATAAATAGCACCCTTTGGTCCAACGATGGCAATCGGAGCACTTCCTGCAATATCACCGGACATACGAACCGGAACTTTCATTCCAAGTTTGATAGCATCTGTTGCAGATACTTCAACCTGAGAAGCTTTACGTACAGGTCCAAGGATACGAACGTTTTCAATAGCTCTGAGTTTAAGACCAACGATAGTGACAATTTCATTTGATGCAAACTGTCCGCCCATCAGATCTTTTTTCTTTGTAAGCTGATATCCTGGTCCGAATAATGCTTCTACGTGTTCCTGTGTCAGGTGAATGTGTCTTGCGGAAACACCGATCGGTACCATAAAACCTTCGCCTTTGTCTTCGCTTTTGTTAATGGCATCAATTACCATTTTTGTGATCAGTTCAATATTTTTTGTTTCCAAGAACGCACCTGCTTTCTTCCAGAAATAATTTTCCTATAAGGCTGGATTATTTGATAGCCGGAAGAATTTTTTCTACGTCTGTGTGTGGTCTCGGGATTACATGTGTAGCTACCAGTTCACCAAGTCTGGATGCTGCTGCGCTTCCGCTTTCTACTGCAGATTTAACAGCTCCTACATCTCCACGTACCATAACTGTTACCAGTCCGGATCCGATTTTTTCTGTTCCTACGAGTGCAACGTTAGCTGCTTTGCACATCTGGTCTGCTGCTTCAATTGCTGCTGTAAGTCCTCTGGTTTCAACCATTCCTAAAGCTTCCTGTGTCATGATTATATCCTCCTTATGGATCATTTAAAAATTTAATTGTTTGTTATTTTGTTTCTGTTTCAGATGCCTCTTCGGCTTTTTTCTTCCATCGGCTTGCACTCAGTTCCACAAGTTTCACAATCTCTTCATGTGGTCGTGCAATCACTGCATAACTTGCCGGTTTCTTAATTGCGTTGGCCACAGCCGCGTCAACAGCTTCGGTTACCGCCGATACATCGCCCTGTACAATAAGAGTTACCAGTCGTCCGCCCAGCTTACGTTCCCATGACGCCAGCTCAACGTCTGCAGTTTTACACATGATGTCCAGTGCATTTATAGCAGCTACAACACCTGTGATCTCAATAAAACCATATGCTTTATTCATGAGCGAACTCCTTAATATCAGTCTGTCTTATTTGATAGTAGGAAGAATTTTTTCTACATCACTATGTGGTCTCGGGATTACATGTGTAGCTACCAACTCACCAAGTCTGGATGCTGCTGCGCTTCCGCTTTCTACTGCTGCCTTAACAGCTCCTACATCTCCACGTACCATAACTGTTACCAGTCCGGATCCGATTTTTTCTGTTCCTACAAGTGCAACCTCTGCTGCTTTTGTCATTGCATCTGCTGCTTCGATTGCAGCTGTAAGTCCTCTGGTTTCAACCATTCCTAAAGCTTCCTGTGCCATGATTATTCCTCCTGAAATTCTTTGTTAATTGGATAACTGCACAGCATATAGCAGGCAGTTTAACTGGATGTCAGTGTCTGTTAATCTTTATCCAGAGCACTGATCTTCAGCATCTTCACCGTATCCTCTGTAGGATTCGGTATTACGTAATGCTGCACCACACCAGTCCGACGTTCTGCTTCTGCCATTCCGGCTTCCACAGCAGCGGTTACATCTTCCACACTTCCCCGGAACTTGATGCATACCAGAAGCGGTACTGGCAGGCTGTCTGCATTTGCAGGTTTATTCTTGTCGAATACCTCCAGGCGGACATTTGCAGCCTTACATCCGGCATCTGCCGCTACAAAGGCTGTTGCCAGCCCGAACACTTCCAAAATTCCTACAGCTTCTGCCATTTTGCTTCTCCTTTATTTACGGATTTATGTAACTTTACAGTCACTTATTATTTGTTAACGATTGCAATCTTCAGACCTGTCATTGCCAGGTTTGTTTCCAGTGCTTCGTTGATCTCTTCAAGTGGGAACTTGTGAGTGATCAGGTCAGACATCGGAAGTCCGATTGCTTTTGCTCTCTTAAGGAAATCAAATGTTGTTGCATAATCTCTCAGGTTGTATACCCAGGAACCAACAAGGTTGATTTCTTTGGAGCAGAGGTCAAAGTGCGGGTTGATTGTTGCATCTCCACCATTGATGAAGAAACCAAGTTCGCAGAGACCACCACCGTTGCGGATAAATTTGTAGATGTTTGCATGTGCATGCGGATTTCCTGTGCACTGGAATGCAAAATCTGCAAGATGACCTTCCTGAGCTTCCTTTACAGCTTCTGTCAGAGCTTCAAGTCCCTGATGCTGTGTGAAGTCTACAGTTGCGTTTGCGCCCATTTTCTTGGCAAATTCAAGACGTTTTGCGTTTCCGTCTACAGCGCAGATATTCTGAACACCCATTGTGTGAAGAACAGCGATGCAGATAAGACCAATCGGTCCGCAGCCCTGAACAACAACTCTGCTGTTGAATTTCAGGATGCCTGTTGTTTTTGCTCTTTCAACTGCATGTACAAGTACTGCACATGGCTCGATGAGGATACGGGAATCCAGATCCAGATCACTTACATTGAAGAATGTGGAGCCAAAATTTCCACCTCTGATGAAGATGTAATCAGCAAACCATCCGTTGAATTTTACATCATCATCCGGAAGAAGTCCATAGACATCAGCTCCGCCGACATTTTTTTTGTTCAGGTCGAACATTGTGATTTCCGGATCATCTTTGAAGATCATACAAGTAACAACTTTATCGCCTACTTTAACCGGTTTTCCGGCTGTATCAACTTTAACGTTTTTACCCATTGCAACAATCTCACCTGTTCCCTCATGTCCGAGAACTACAGGGATAAGTCCGAACGGGTCATTTTTATATTCATGAGCATCTGTTCCGCAGACACCGCAGCCTTCTACTTTAACAAGGATATCGTCATCTCCCAGTTCCGGAAGCGGATATTCCTGAAGTTCGAAATGTTTTTTCTCGGTCATCATTGCAACACGTGCTGTTTTCGGGATTGCTTTTCCTGCAACAGGAGCTGCCGGTGCTGCTGATGCAGCCGGTGCGTTTCCGGTCATTCCGGAAAGAACCTGTTTAACAATCTCTTCGATATTTACATTATTCATATCCATTGTTTTATTTCCTCCTGATTAGCGAATGCAAAGGCTGTCTGACATTACGCAGCGTCTTCTCTTTGTGAATGTGCTTGCGCTTGTAAGTCCTTCTCCTGTACGGCTTGCGATAGTAAATGTACAGTATCCTTCTCCACCGAATCCAAGTGCTGAATAGGAAGGTCCGTTCTTAACGAGGATTGCTGTGTCGATTGCTTTCGCATATTTGGTGATGTTGTCAATGTTCTTGGAATGAATATGTGCGGAATGACGGTTTCCGTGTTCCAGCCATACTGCCTGCTCTACAGCATCGTCGAAGTCTTTTGCTCTGACGATTCCAAGGATTGGCATCATAAGCTCTGTTGTGATAAGCGGATGTTCCTTCGGTCCCTCAAAGATGATGCAGCGGATATTTGCCGGTGCATTTACCCCGATCATGGAAAGAAGTGTTCTCGCGTCACGTCCTACACATTTACGGTTCAGTTTACCTCCTGCAAGAACAACAGAGGTAAGTTTGTCCTGTTCTTCTTTTGATGCAAGATAGCAGTCATTTTCTGTAAGCATGTAGTGCATCAGTTCATCAACAACAGAAGATACTGCAACAACTTCTTTCTCAGCAATACAAGGAAGGTTGTTGTCAAATGTACATCCGTTTACGATGTCCTGAGCTGCTTTGCGGATATCTGCTGTTTCATCAACAACTGCCGGCGGGTTTCCTGCTCCTGCTCCGATTCCTCTCTTACCTGAAGAAAGAACTGCGGTTACAACGCCAGGACCGCCTGTTGCTGCGATCAGCGGAATATCTTTATGTTTCATCATGATATTGCTTGTTTCAAGGGTTGGCTTCTCAACTGTTACTGCGATGTTGTCCGGTCCGCCTGCTTCCAGGGAAGCTTCGTTTACCAGGTTGATCGCAAAGATGGAAGTCTTGATTGCTGCCGGGTGTGGATTGAATACTACTGTATTTCCGCCTGCGAGCATTCCTATTGTATTACAGAGAATTGTTTCACTCGGGTTTGTACAAGGTGTGATCGCACCGATAACACCAAAAGGTCCCATTTCGATCAGTGTCAGTCCTCTGTCACCAGACCATGCAGTAGTTGTAATGTCTTCTGTACCAGGTGTTTTGTCTGCTACCAGATGATGTTTGAGGATTTTGTCCCCTACATTTCCCATTCCGGTTTCATCAACGCCCATACGAGCCATAACTTCTGCATTTTCTTTAATTTTTTTACGAATGCAGGTAATGATTTTTTCTCTCTGATCCATGGACATTTTCTTTACGATCAGTTCGGACTTCTTTGCAGCCTCGATTGCATCGTTCATATCTTTGAAAATACCATGTTTACCGGTCGGAGCATCTGCAATCTGCATTTTTGCCATAACTTCCTGTACAATATCCTGTACCATGCTCTCACTTATTGGCATGAGATTGTCCTCCTTAATATGAAGAGTTAAACAAAATTTGTTTTACTCTGATTATTTCATTCCAAGCTGTTCCATAACTTTTTTGGTGATTGCTGCAACCAGTTCAGCATCGTTTCCAGCTGGTGCTGCTGCTGTATCTTTACCAACAAAGTCATACTGATATCCTGGGAACTGTTTGTAATCTTCGTTGTGGCAGGCTCCACCACAGTTATGGCAGTTCTTTCCGTCTTTGTTCAGACAGATGTTTGCAGGATGTTTTCCTGGCATACCGAATTTACGACGGATTGCATAAAGTTTTTCGATGTTTTCTTTGTCGAATTCCTTTGGTCCGCCAAGAACTTTGCTCTGATACAGAAGCTGTGCATAGAATTCAACGGATTCCATCTTCATGTATGCTGCGTTCAGGTCTGTGCTCCATGTAAGAGCTCCGTGGTTCTCAAGAAGAACTGCATCGAAGTATGGAAGGTATTTTTCCAGATTATCCGGAATTTCCATTGTGGAAGGTGTACCGTACTCAGCGATCGGAACACATCCAAGAGCGATAACAGCTTCAGGCATGATCGGCTGTGTCAGCGGAATACCAGCGATTGCAAAAGAAGTTGCATAGATTGGATGAGCATGTACAACAGATCCAACGTCCGGTCTCTGCTGATATACTCTCATATGCATTTTGATTTCTGAAGATGGTTTGAATCCCGGGTTAGCCTGGATTACGTTACCTTCTTTATCTACTTTACAGATAAACTCTGGTGTCATAAATCCTTTGGATACACCTGTTGGTGTGCAGAGGAATTCGTTGTCATTCAGTTTTACGGAAATATTTCCGTCGTTTGCTGCTACCATGTTACGGTCGTAGATACGTTTTCCGATGTCACAGATCTGTTTTTTGATTTCAAATTCGTTTACCATGCTTGTTTTCCTCCTTAAGCAATTTGGTTGGTTTCTTTTTTATTTCTAAGGAGATTTTACTCCTTATGCCCTATATTGTCAAGAAAATATCGTTGTTTTCTGTTGTTTTATTGGGTTTTTTGTGTTGTTTTTATTGTTTTGTTAATTTTGTGTTATCTGTGTCTCCGATCAGCCGCCAATCTGAACCTTCAGAGAGCTTGCCGCCTCGGCAGCTTTCTTCAGAGTGTCCATTTTTTCCTGTGTCGGCGGAAGGATTCCTTCCATTAAATATGGTCTTCCAAGTCCTTCATATTTATCCTGGCCAAGACGGTGATACGGAAGCAGGTGGATCTGTTTTACTCCCGGAAGTGTGTCCGCAAAAGAGGCGATCCCCTGTATTTCCTCTACTGTATCATTAAATGTCGGAATAACCGGTACACGGATTATAAGCTTTGTCTGTCCGGAAAGTGCAACCTTTCTGGCATTTTCCATCATCAGGTCATTTGCACGGCCTGTAAAGGCTTTGTGCTTTTCCGGATTTGTATGCTTGATATCCATAAGATAAAGATCGAGATAAGGAAGTATCGATTCGATCACCTCATACGGTGCACATGCCATACTCTCCAAAGCTGTGTTGATTCCATGCTCTTTCGCAGCTCTCAGCATATCTCTGGCGAATTCAGGCTGGCAGAGGCTTTCACCTCCGGAAAGAGTCAGACCTCCGCCCGAGCGGCGGTAGTAAGCTCTGTCTTTTTCTACCTCAGCAATCATTTCTGCCACTGTAACGTCTCTGCCGATGACCTTATCCTTTCCGAGAACTTTCATTGTCTGAATCTTATATTCCTGTGACTCCGGGTTACAGCACCATCTGCAACGCAGCACACAGCCTTTCAGGAATACGATTGTTCTGATCCCCGGTCCATCATGTACTGAATACCTCTGGATATCAAATATACGGCCCTTAGTGTTTAAATAGTCCATGTTCTACCTCTTTTCAGATGTGCAGGCTCGATTCTTTCATCACCTGCCGCACATCTGAATTTGTAATCAAAATCCCTGTTCAGTTCTTCTGATAATGTCATCCTGAAGTGATCGGGAAAGTGTGGTAAACAGTGCGCTGTATCCTGCAACACGAACAACCAGATGCGCATAATTCTCCGGATGTTTCTGTGCATCAAGAAGTGTTTCTCTGTCTACAACGTTGAACTGCATATGCATACCTTTCTGATCAAAGAATCCCTGGATCAGTGCTACAAATTTCTCCAGTCCTTCTCTTCCCGCCAGCGCTGACGGATGGAACTTCTGGTTGAACAGTGTACCGTTGGATACAATAAAGTGATCAAGTCTGGAAACTGATGTAGCTGCAGCTGTCGGTCCGTTTACGTCCTTGCCTGATGACGGTGAAACACCATCTGCAACAGGTGTATGAGCATAACGTCCATCTGGTGTGGCTCCTGTCTGTCCGCCCAGCGGTACGTTTGCAGATACCGGATAAAGTCCTGCCTGGAACTGTCCTCCACGCGGGTTTTTGTAGTTCTGGAGCGGACGTGTATATGTGTAGGCAACATCCCTTGCAAAATAATCCACATCATCAATGGCATTTCCAAATTTCGGAACTTCATCAATCATCTGATGGATCTCACCAAATCTGCGAAGCTGCTCTTCTGTAGGTTTCAGTCTCATCACCGTCTGAAGTACAGCTTTTGCAACATCTTCGCTGATTGCCATGCCGCCTTCCTGCATACCTTTCAGGATCATTTCTGTCATATCTGCCGCTGACTTTTCATCAAGGCCTTTGTCATAGTTCCATGCCAGAGCTTCTTTATATTCTTTCATGGAAACTTTTTTCTCTTCATATACAAGCTTACGAATCGCATAGAGTGAATCTGCCATGTTCGCAATACCAAATCCCTGAGGTCCTGTAAAGTTATAAACAGCACCGCCCTGTTCTACTGTAAGACCTCTTTCCATACAGTCATCTACCATGGAAGCCAGGAACGGAAGCGGGCATCTCTCTGCGTGTGCAACATCAATAGCATTATCTGCATTTACCATAAGTGAGATGCAGTATTCCATCTGTTTCTTATATGCATCATAGAATTCTTCAAATGTAGTCATCTTTGTGACATCGCCTGTCGGGATTCCTACCATCTCACCTTTATCTTTTCCGTTTGCAAAAACAAGTTCCAGAGGACGGCACATATTGAAGAATGCGGCATCATGCCACCCGTTTGTCTTGCCGGATTTCTGTGGCTCCACACAGCCGATGATATTGTATTCTCTCGCGTCTTCCAGAGAAAGTCCTCTGTTTTGAAGTGCCGGGATAATAACTTCATCATTATAGTAAGCCGGAAGTCCGATACCGGTTCTCGTAAGTTCAGCTGCCTTGATCAACAGTTCATGAGGTGAACCGTTCCATACACGGATAGAAAGTGACGGCATCGGCAGGAAAACATGTTTGGAAGCCTGAATGCACATAAAAGAAAGGTCATTTGTCACATCTTCTCCATCTTTATTCTGACCGCCTACGATCAGATTCTGGAAAAGGCTGTAACCTGCAAATCCTTCTGCTGAAACAGCATCACGACATTTATTCAGGTCATTGAGTTTCACCCAGATACAATCTATAAGTTCCTGTGCAAATTCTCTGGTGATAATGCCTCTGTCCATATCCGCTTTATAATACGGGTACATATACTGATCAAAACGTCCGGGTGAAATTGAATGTCCACTGGATTCCATTTGGATCAGCTGCTGTACAAACCAGAATGACTGACATGCCTCATAAAAGCTTGTCGCACCATTGGCAGGCACACGACTGCAGTTCTGAGAAATCTTCAGTAATTCCTGTTTACGTACAGGATCTGTACATTCTGCTGCCATTTGAGCAGCCAGTCTGGAATAACGCTCTGCATATTCGATCACGGCCTGGCAGGACAGGATCACTGCTTTAAGAAAATGGCTCTTTCTTGCGTAATTGCCGTCTCCGACCTGGCATTTTGCCAGTTCTTTCTGAGCTTTTTCTATGATTCCCTTATAGCCGATTGCCAGAACTTCTTCGTATTTAACAGTTATGTGTCCTACACCATTATAAAAATAGTTTCCAGGTGTAAAGATATTATGTTCGATCGCTTTTATTGCTTCCGGTGCCATATAAGAGGTAGCCAGTTCACTGGAGGTTTTACCTTTCCAGTATTTATGTATTTCTCTTAATTCCTGTTTGGTTTCCTCGGCAATATAAAAAGGATCTGCACTTCTGGTTTCAACTGTATCCAGCTCATCTTCCAGCCACTGATAGGAAAATTCCGGGAAAGTCTGGCAGCCTCGTGGTGCGATGGTACTGCTTCCTACGATCAGTTCATCATCTCGAATGATGATTGGAATATTCCGAAGTATATGGGCAAAAGCTTCCGCACGTCTGGAGACCATTGGCTCGCCTTCGGTAGCCTTATATGACTCTGTAAGAAGTTTCGCCCTGGAAGATTCGATAACCGGCATTTTTGCGTAAAGCGCTTTTACCAGTTTCGGTATCCTGGATGATTTTGGAACATCTGTGGTATTAAACATCTCCACAATCTCCTTTCTTAATTCATATACTGCAATTATACCTGACACCGTCTTCTATGTCAACAAAAATCAACATGTACATTTTTGTTTTTGTGAGGGTTTTGTTGTGGTTTTTGTTGTGATTTTGTTTGTTTTTTGTTGAATTGTGCAAAAAATATATTTTTTTAATTGACATTCCATATTTGTACTGTCATACTGATAATTAATACGAATTTTATTTTTATCTGCATCTTTCTTCTATATATAAGGAGGCTTTTTATGTACCTTTCAGATATACATACTCACACAATCGCAAGCGGTCATGGCACAACCTGCACTATTTCCGATATGGCAAAGGCCGCTTCACGCAAAGGACTGAAACTGCTCGGAATCACAGATCACGGTCCCGGCACTCTCGCATCCGGAACTTCTTCTTATTTCAGAAGTCTCACCTATGCTCCCAGGAAACGGTTCGGTCTTGAACTTCTCTACGGAGTAGAACTGAATATTCTGGATCTTGACGGAAAGGTGGATATGTCTGATGAACTTCTCTCAGAGCTGGATTATGCAATTGCAAGTATGCATGCACAGAATTTCAGAAGCGGATCTGTCAAAGAAAATACCACAGCTTATCTGAATGTCATGAGACATCCTGCGGTAAAGATTCTCGGTCACTGTGATAATCCGGCTTTTCTGGCAGATTACGAGACTCTGGCTTATTCAGCCAGACAAAACGGTGTGATATTTGAAATCAATGAAGCCTCTCTTGCGCCATACGGATACAGAGGTGATACGCGGAATAATAACAGGGAAATTCTGCGTTACTGCAGGAAATATGAAATTCCGGTTGTGTTGTCGAGTGACAGCCACGGGACAGAGCATGTAGGGGATTTTACATATGCAGAGGAATTTGTGCATGAAGAAATGTTTCCTGAAAACCTTATCCTTAACAATAATATTCCCCGGTTGAAGATGATACTGAGTGAGCGGTGATTTATAATTTAAATACGGAAATATGTCCAGAAACACAGCACTTATCCACGATAATGACACGCTGCGTTTTCGGATTCCTCCAGCGCGCTGATTTGGAACTGTCTCCGCAGAACTCGCACTTCGTGCTCAGACAAGCTGCGACAGTCCCAGCTAGCGCAGTCGGAATCTGCGAAAGCCTTGCTAAGTTACCTAACCAGTCTGCTATGTGTTTTTAAATTTTTCCTGTATGTAGATAAGAAAAAACTTCCCTTCCTCTCTTCCGTATCATCTTTGTGGTGCCACCACACCCCGGGTCACTTCACGGTCCTTCGGGCCGCGGTCCGCTGGCGCCGCCCCTGTACCGGAAAGAGGAGGCAGAGCTGTGCGGAGTACATAATGTACGTAATGCAGAGAGCCAGTTAAAACGATAGGTAAAAATCGACCCATGTTTCCGTTTTATGAACCTAGCAAGGCTTTCGAGGATACGCAACGTGCCAGCTGCTGCTGTGAAGCATTGTCTGAGCACCTCCGGTGCGAGTTATGCGGAGCAGCTGCAAACAGGCGCACGTAAGTATCCCGAAAACGAAGCGTGTTCATGGAAACGGAAACATGGGTCGATTTTGTGCGTAATATACGTAACATTTTATTCTTCTCTCTGCTTTTTGATCAACTCCGCCAGTTCCTGATACTTTCCGGTTATATATCCATAATTTTGTCTTTTATGCGGTACCTGACATTCTGTACAGTCTTTTATTCCGTTCTCTGTAAACCGGAAATTCCCGCCGCAGTTTTCTCCCAGCGCATACAGCGGACAATAACAGAAGAGACAATTGAAGTTCTCCGGATCCGCGCCTTTATGGCACGGAAAGTATTCACACTCTTTGTTGCTGAAATAAGAAAAATGTTTCCCTTCCCAATATGGTTTTTCCATGATATCATCACCTCCGTTAACTTTTACACTGCTCTGATTATCGCATATTTTCTGCTTTTTATAAAGTGGAAAAAGAAACAGGCATACAGTTTTCTGCATGCCCGTTTCTTTTTATCATATTCAGGAAAGAATTTTACATTCAGGCAACAATTCCTGATCAGGAAATAGCTACTCCAAAACGTTCTTTATTATATCTGTTGATTTCATCAATCACAATATCTTCTACATGTGGATAGATTGTTCCAGGGCCACCATAAGTAATTCCCGGCCAGTATCCTTTCAGATGTCCGTACTCTTCGCAGGCACGTCTGGTTTCTTTACGGATTTCCTCTTCTGTTGCATCTTCTCTGTCAATAACAGAATCCACGCCACCCATAAGAAGCATTCTGTCTCCGACCTTCTCGGAAATAGCAGCAATATTGTTGGTATTCAAAACTCCCTGCCAGATATCCACACCGATTTCTGCCATATCTTCCACTATCGGTTCCATATAGGAATCACCATGGTGCATGACGATGACGCCCTGCGAATGAAGATAATCATAGAGTTTGCGGTATGGTTCTTTGAAGAATTCTCTCCAGACTTCCGGTGACATAAAGAGGCTTGTTTTAGAGCCCCAGTCATCATGAGAAACAATACAGTCCGGATGAAGATGTTCTACAACCAGTTTCATATAGGTAAGACGATATTCGCAGATCACATCAATAAGCTCATGCATAGCTTCCGGCTCAAGAAGGAAATTCATAAGTGTATCTTCAAAAGTCATCAGCATATGAAGCTGCTCAAAAATACCAGTCCCCATAATTACCATAGTCAGATATTTATCCTGGTCGATTTTTTCTTTTGCAGCAATGGCATCTTCCCAGCCGTCAGAGCACTTGCCGATCAGATCCGGAACTTTCACATATTTGCGCCATTCTGTCACATCTTTGATTACCTGATTTTCTTCAGTAACATAAGGAACTGCTGCCGGAGCATCTTCCGGAAACAGAATCAGTGTACCCCACTGGTCATAGGAATTAGTGCCGCGAATACGGTTTCCTCTTATCAGTTTAAAGCATGGATCTCCTGGAATACCCCTGAACATTGTAAATGAATTACATAAGCACTCAGGCTTTCCGTCTTTTTTCAATGTTTCCAGCAAATTTTGTTTTGGTGTAAGCATAAAAACCTCTCCCTTCGAATTTATTTCTGTTCATTAACCTGATTTAAATTTTCCATTATGTAAATCGACAGCCTCAGATATAGATTCTGTTTTGGCTGTGCCATATGTTCTGTATCCAGACCTGTGATCTGCTGGATTTTCCTCAAGCGATAGAACAAGGTGCTCCTTCCAACATAAAGGCTCGAAGAAGTCGCTACCGTATTCCTTTCATTTAATATATAAGTAACTAAAGTTTTGTATAATTCTGTTTTATTTTTTTTGTCATATTCCATCAACTGAATCAGTTCATGAGCGCAGAGATCTTCCGGGCTGAATTCTTTACAGCAGGTATCCGAAATGTAATCAACAGCAATATCATCGAAAGTATAATACCACATCATGTCATTTTTCTTCCGACAATATTCAAACGCTATTGAAGCCTGTCTGTAATACCGTTCCAGCGCAAGGAAATCATGAAATGGATTACTGATGCCAGCTTTAAAAAGACCGTCTCGCAAAATACAGGCCATGTCCGATGTGTAGTGATTGTTAACAGAAAGATTAATAATGATGCAGATATGATCTTCCATAAAAACAGCCTTGGTTCCTGCCACTCTGGCTTCAACGTAGTTACATACGCTGGCTGCCGATCCAGGATTTCCTTCCTGTTCTTCTGCATCCATACGAATGCAGATATAGGTATCCTGCTGTTTCCACCCACACTGTCCGATTCTGCTGACAATTTCTGAATCCGGCAATTCTTTTCCCCTAAGTATGGATATGATCATCCGTTCCAACGCCCTGCTGTAGGTATTGTCCATCTTGCCTCGCCTGGCAAGAGTCAGCCGTACAAGTTCCGCCAGATATTCTGCAGCCGCAAATTGTCCTTCTTTCAGGTCGTTATCGATTTCGCAGATAACCAGTCTGCCTTCGTAGCCTCCATAACTGTTCCAGATATTTACATAAATATCCCGATATCCCCTCAGTTCTGCTGAAAATATCTGTGCATTCCGCGTAGTCATTGTCTCCAGATATTCCCTGTCTGTTTTCAGCTCATTCAGTTCTTCCAGAGGCATGATCATACAGCCGGTTCTCTCATCCTGTTCCCACGGGATCATCTTGTCTCTCCAGATCGGACAGGAGATCACTGTCATCTGGGGATCATGGACAAACAATGGGTTCTGAAAATAATCCACACTTGCTTTACAGAGATCATCCACACTTCCTTCTCTCACAAAAATATCCTGAAGATCTTCTGCCCAGGAAAGATGTTTCCTGAAAATCTCCTGGCAGAGGTTCATAAGATCCAGAATGTCTGTCTCTGCCGGCACACTCAGTAACGTGTGTTTGCTGTTCAGCCATTCTGGGGGGATTTTTCCCAGCACAATCAGGGTACAGTGCACTTTTGGCACTGTTTCCCCTGTTATATCCTGTTCTTTTATAATGTAGGCATATTGCTTTTCCAGATGGATTCCTTTTCGATAAAAGCATATTCCCCGAAGACATTTCTCATCTTCTCCCGGAACAAAGACACAATCCGGGATTTTGGACTGCATTTCATCTGCAACCATCCGAAGGTTCAGATAAAATCTGATATTTGTGCTCATAAAGATCCGTCCTTTTTTATTTTATGAACGGGATGCGATCTCAGCTGCATACTGATTAACTTTTTCTCTGGTAAGTTTAAATCCAAAGAGTAATGCAACAACAGCGATGATCAGGGCAATTGCAGGAATGATCATAAATCCGATGCTGATAGCTCTTTTCAGTTCTTCCGGAGCCTGTGCAGGATCTATATCTGTGCTGAAATTTCCCATAGCCAGACAGGCAGAAATGATGATTCCTCGTGTCATGATAGAAACTTTCAGAGGCACATTCTGAAGTCCGCTGATCCAGCCGGCTGCATTTTTGCCTGTTTTCCATTCACTATATACAATAGTATCACCATAAAGAGCCGGTGTACATGCATAAGTGATTCCATATCCAAACATCGCAACGCTCATAAGAACGATAACAAGTGTCACATTATTATAGAACAAGAAAGATACGATCAGAAGCACCGCCTGAATTGCCATAACGCCGATAGTGGTAGTTCTTGTGCTGAATTTGTTGCTCAGTGTTTTGCTGAGGTAAGCTCCTACTACACAGAAAATATTGGTTACAAGGATGTATGTAGGAAGCATACCACTGTTTCCTGCAATATAAGAGAAATAGTACGCTGCAACACCCATAAGTACAAAGTTGAACATAAATTTTGCAAGGTCCGCAATAAGAAGTGCAATCAGTGGAGGATTCTGGAGAAGTGCACGGATCAGATCCATCCCGCCTGTTTTGTCTTTTGCTGTTGTTTTTGCATTCTTTTCCGGCTGAACAGTTTCATAACCATCAAACATACGGAAATGCGCATAATAAAGAACTGCCATAACACAGCCAAGTACAAATGCCGCTGCACCGTACTGGTTTACTTCACCGATAATACCCGCCATAAATGCTGCAAGTCCAGGTCCTACATAGGAAAAGATAACCTTGGAAAGATTTGCCCATGCTGCTCTGGTAGAAGAAAGCTGAGAACGTTCTTCCGGTGTGCTTCCTGCAACAGAGATCATGGATACATTGGCAACATAAGCAAAGTTCCATGCCACATGGCTGGCGATCGCTGCTATTATGATAATTACTGCTGACAATATTCCATCACCGATTTTTACAAACTGGAAAGCATACAGGAATGGAACCAGCCATGGAATGGCAATAAGCCAGGATCGATAACGTCCCCATTTCATAGGTTTGATGCTGTTAAGAATTGCTCCGTAGATCCAGGAAAGAAGCGCATCTACTGTACTGGATACGGTTGTGATAAATGTAACCATAGGAAGACTGAACTGTGCCAGGTTTGTCAGGAAAAAGCTGAAATAATAGCTTTCAATGTTTGACATCAGTGTAAAGCCGCAGTCACCTACTCCATAAAACTTTTTCAAAGCACCACTAAGGCCTTTTTTATTCTGTTTTTCCTCTCCCATTTTAACTCTCCTCTCACTGCTGTTCTGCTAATTTTTCACGACTGTAACGATAAAGTTCTTCTGCCAGGTTTACTGCTCTGTCGGGCTTATTATCTCTCAGACGACAGGCAAATCTGCCGGTTACTCCCAATTCATCTACACGTTTGTGGATATCTGCAACAGCATCTTCATCACTCATATCCTCAGGAATAATATAAAGGGTACACTGCGCAAGATCTTTGCCATATTCATCAATAATGGCTTTCTTGTCATTGGCAGAATCCTGTCCCTCCCATGCATCAAAGCCCGCTTCAATAATCAGAGGCATCAATTTGGAAATACATCCGCAGGAATGAAGGCATACATACATTCCCAGATCATGCGCCGCCTTGGTGATCTTCTGATACTGCGGCAAAAATAATTCTCTGAAGGTATTCGGCGAAAAGAAGGTGTTGATCTGTGTTCCCATATCGTCATGGAAAAGAATCATATCAACATGATAATATTTCTTTGCAATTTTAATCAGTTCAATATGCCAGTCTACCAGTTTGTCATAGAATTCTGTCAGTGTTTCCGGTTCTTCCAGAAGATAACAGAACGTATCTTCAAAACTGGTCAGATCTGCAGTACGTTCAAAAAGGCCATTTACGATAATGAAATAAGAAAGACGATCCTCTGAAATTTTTCCTTCATAGCGTTCTTTATAATCTTTTTCCCAGTCAATCTTGGAAAGATCCGGAAATTCCAGTGTTTTCCAATTCTCAATATCATCCAGCCTTCTTGTTCCAGGTTTTACCATAGCCGCCTTTGTAAGAGGTTCATATTCCCATTCAATCCCAAACCAGTCTTTTCCACCAAAATTTCTTGCTCTGGCATCATCCATAACCAACGGCTGTATGGCATTGTTTTCCAGGGTCTGATTAGGCACCCAGAGAGGTTTTTCTCCCCGAAGCATGCGAAGCATGTTTTCTTTTGGAGTAATTGGATAATTATAGCTCGGAACCTCAATATCCGGTGCTCCATAGATACCAAATTGTGTATGGCTGCCGATCACTTTCAGTTCATCTTCATTAAATCTACTCATTTTACCTCCCGTCCAGCAAAAAATCCGCTACACATGTACATGTTGTACAATAACTTTTCTGTAATGATCCATTGTGTCAGTATTGTTTATTCTGTCCCGGGTTTCATTCGCATCTGAAGTAACATAAGGCAATTATATCCTATTCTGCCGTTGCGAATCAGCATTCTATTGTGCACAAATGCTATATTTATTTTGTAAATCAAATGTATCATACTCATATACTGAAAATCAATAGGGGAAAACAAAATCGACAGAAGCGTCAAAACAAAAAGAAGAATAGTATATTTTGTAGACAATGTGTTCAATCATTTTATGAAGTATAAAAAAACAGCTATGACTGAAGTCATGCTGCTGATCAGAAATCGTTTTGAGGATTTGCGATACTGCTCCGGGGTAGACAATGAATCCGTTCAATTATGCGGAGGGAACGAATACATCCGGAGTAGTACCGCCTGCCATTTAATCATACCCTTTAAGGGTTATGTGTCTTGTGGCGGCTACCACAATGCACACAGGTATAATTCACACGAACAGGCGAATTCCATAAAAAATGTCTGCTTTTCATGCAGACAACACTCAGGATTGCGGATATCCCTAGTTGGTTGTTACACTTTACACGGAAGTTTAACCTCGCCATACAAAGCAGGTTTCCTGACTTCAGCATCATTACTTCCTTTCCCCTTCTCATACATCTGTACAATGGGCTTGTGAAAGGAAATTCCTCTGTTACAGTGACCGGATCGCTCAGGACTTTCACCTGATTCCCTCTTCTGGCTGCTACGCGGACAACAGTCAGCACTTCATATGTTCTATATGGAATTATACTGACATTATAGTAACATGATATGAGTTAGCTGTCAATAATTCCGGCGGTATTTTCCAGTAAATTTGTTATTTTTTTTGCAAAAATGTGATTAATCAAACAATATCTATTTAATATGTAAAAACTATCTGTTGCTCTCGCCAGCCAAAAGGGTTAAAATGGTAACTGTTTACAGCAACTTAGAATGTTGCCGGTGAATCAATTACGAAAGGAATGTTTTTTATGATACAGGATATTGCACCTCATATTTACCACAACGAATACAAACCTGTTCCACCGGATAGAAACAGTTATATTCTCACCTACGACAAAGGCACTGTTTTTATGAAACTGGAAAATAATGGATCTGATATCGTTTTCCCGCGTTTTCAGGAACTGGAAGGAAAAATTTCCGGGCTGTACGAAAATTATATATATCTTTTTTCTATTGACAAAGAGCGTTTTTACCTGATTCCTGGACTGGACACTTCTCTTCTTCCGGATTACAGTTTCCAGAATACCAGCCTTCTCCGCACAGTCGGTCCACGCTACCATGCCTTTGCAGGGATCACCGGCCATCAGCTTTATCAGTGGTACAGCACACGCCGTTTCTGTGGATGCTGCGGACAGCCTATGAAACATGATACAAAAGAACGTATGATGTACTGTCCTTCCTGCGGCCGTCACGAATATCCGGTTCTGATGCCTGCTGTTATTGTAGCGATCACAAACGGGGACAAAATCATTCTTTCAAAATATGAAGGACGAAATTTCAAAAAATACGCTCTCATTGCCGGTTTTGCAGAAATCGGTGAGACAATTGAGGAAACTGTACACCGTGAAGTTATGGAAGAAGTAGGTCTGAAGGTAAAAAATCTCCGTTATTACAAAAGCCAGCCGTGGTCTTTCACCGGTACCCTTCTTTTTGGATTTTTCTGTGATCTGGACGGAGAAGATACTCTTACAGTAGATCACGAAGAACTGTCCATGGCACAGTGGTTTGACCGCAGTGAAGTCGTTGGTCAGGGAAATGATATAAGTCTCACCAATGAAATGATGATGGTTTTTGCAGCAGGTAAAGAACCTCGGTGATCTGTGATCTGCAGCTTCAGAAATCATAACCAGATTACTTGTTTTTATTGTTACAGATAACATATCTTTTTTCAATTACAGGGCGGATTTTATTTCTCATAACATATCCCGCCCTGTTTTTCCATGCTAAAATGTATTTATAACATAAGTAACTGTGAGTGTACTGAACAGTTACAATTCTGACTGGAGCGTAATCTACAGAGTCAGCAATAAAAAAGGAACAAATCAATGGGAGGTTTCATTATGAAAGTTGTTGTAGCAGTTGATTCATTTAAGGGAAGCATGTCTTCCATGGAAGCGGGAATGGCTGTAAAAGCAGGTGTTCTTGCTGCACATAAAGATGCTGAAGTTATTGTAAAACCGCTGGCAGACGGCGGTGAGGGAACAACTGATGCCCTGATCGAAGGTCTTAACGGCGAACGCGTAGATCTTACCGTTACAGGACCTTATCACAAACCTGTAAATGCATATTACGGATATCTGAAAGAAAGCAACACCGCTGTTATGGAAATGGCTTCCGCAGCAGGAATCACAATTTCCAGCACAAAAGACCCGATGGCAGCAACCACATACGGTGTTGGCGAAATGATCCTCCATGCGATCAACAAAGGAATCCGCAATTTCATCATCGGGATCGGCGGAAGTGCCACAAATGATGGTGGCATCGGAATGCTGAAAGCACTTGGCTTCACTTTCCTTGACAAAAACGGCGAAGATGTCGGCGAAGGCGGACAGGCGCTTGCAAAAGTTGCTTCCGTAAAAACTACTGACAAAGCTGATCTTCTTTCCCAGTGCAATTTCAGAATTGCATGTGATGTTACTAATCCTCTCTGTGGTTTCCAGGGTGCAACTTATATCTACGGACCTCAGAAAGGTGTTACTTCTGAAATGCTTCCCGTTCTTGATGCAGGCATGGAAAATTTCGCAAAAGTTACTTCCGAATTTGTCGGACATGACAATATGAACGCTGCAGGCGCAGGTGCTGCAGGCGGTCTTGGATTTGCATTTCTCAGTTACTTAAAAGGAGAGCTGACACCTGGAATCGCTCTGATTCTGAACGCAGTTCATCTGGAAGACGAAATGAAAGATGCAGATGTTGTAGTTACAGGCGAAGGCCGTCTGGACCATCAGACAGCAATGGGAAAAGCACCTGTCGGCGTTGCGAAACTCGGCAAGAAATACGGTGCAAAGACTGTTGCATTCGCAGGAAGCGTTACAAAAGAGGCTGTTGCCTGCAATGAAGCGGGAATCGATGCGTTCTTCCCGATCGTACGTGGCATTTCCACTCTGGAAGAGGCCATGGACCCGGCTACCGCAAAAGCCAATATGGCAGCAGCAGCTGAACAGGTTTTCCACCTGTTATAATTACCGCTATCTATACTTGATAGATTTCTCCATATACATATTCAACAAAAAGGACCGTCGGTACAGACCAGCGGTTCTTTTTGTGTTACAGAATCTGCAAAAATATGTTATACTGTTTCCATCCTCTTTTGCCGGATTTGTCTGTACCAATATCATTTTCAGGAGGCAGTTATGACACCTTATATTACCAGATCTCTTGCCCAGCAGATTGTCGAAACAGTCAGAGATCTCTGCGGACAGAATGTGAATTTTATAGAACGTTCCGGGCGGATTTTTGCCAGCACAGATGAAAGCCGGATCGGTACTTTTCATGAAGTTGGAAAAAAAGCCGCCGAAAAAGGCAGCATCATCGAAGTCAGCGAAAACGATCACTTTACTGGCACACAAAAAGGGGTAAATCTACCTGTATACCATAATCATAATCTGATCGCTGTGATCGGTATCACAGGAGATCCTGAAAAAGTCCGTAAATACGCCCGCCTGGCAGAACGGATCACCCGTCTTCTGATACGCGAAAAGGAACTGGATGCTTTTAACCGCACCGAAGCAGAAAAGAAAAGCTATATTCTTCGCGGACTTATTGATCAGGAAGAAATCCATCCGGATTATCTCAGAGAAAATCTTCAGAAATGGAAAATAGATGAAAAAAATTCTTTTTATCTTCTTCGACTGAAAATAACAGATGACAGTTTTCACAATACCTCCGGTCCGCTGGAAGCCTCTATCCACCGGCTTTTTATGAAAATGGAAATCACTCTTTCCACTTTCGTTTATCCTGACGAATATCTGGCGGTGATTGAAAACGGAATTTTCCACCGCAGGAGAAATCTTCTGACAGATTTTGCACAGAAACATAAAAACGACCTGTGTATTGCAGTGGGAAATTCTTCACTAATCCACAATATTTCTGATTCTGCTTTTTCCGCTTCAATTGCACTCAAAACAGCAGATTGTGAACATAATTATATAGAAGCAGAAAATCTTGATCTTGAACTTATCCTGGCATCCGCAAATGCCCAGAGCAAAAAGGATTTTCTGCAAAAAACTCTTGCAGAACTCTCTGAGGAAGACAAAGACCTCCTGAAAATTTATTTTTCCTGTAACATGTCGCTGAAAGAAACCTGTGAGAAAACTTTTCTTCACAAAAACACGATTCAGTACAGACTGAACCAGATCCATAACCGCTGTGGCTATAATCCCCGCGATTTTCAGGATGCTGTCCGGCTGTATCTGGCTTTGAAGATGTAATAAAAATCCAGCCCGGTTTTCACCTGAGCTGGATTTTTTGTCTATTTACAGTGTACAGATCTTTTTCCAGATTTCTTCATTTACAGGAATTCCCTCTTTCAGATTTTCCTGACGTCTTTTAACCGTTCCCTGTCCAGGATAACGGACAGCACGACCTTCTTCTGCCGGTACGGAATCCTGTATGTCTTTCAGAGTTTCTTCAAGGATTTCCTGTGCCTTATCCGGATCCTGATTCAGAAGTTCCGGACGGATTGCAATAAATACCTGTGTAAGTCCGTATTCTGATTCACATTCTTTTCCCACTTTTGTAACTGTTCTTCCGAGAGTAAGAACGCCACCGATCAGATCAAGTACAACAGAGAGACCGGAGCCTTTCCAGTAACCGATCGGTATCACTCTTCTTGTTTTTTCGATAGCGGCCGGATCACAGGTAAGATTTCCCTCTTCATCGTATCCGCCAGGGAAAGGCAGCATTGTTCCATTCTGTCTGCATACCGAAAGTTTTCCATAGGAGTACTGAGCCATGGCTGTATCTACAACTACATGATTTCCGTTTCTTTCCGGCACGGCCAGTACAAACGGATTGTTTCCAATTCTGCCATCAACAGCTCCCCAAGCCGGCATATTCGGGCACGTATTTGTCCAGCAGATTCCTATACAATCTTTTTCTGCTGCCTGCCATCCATAAGCACCGCCACGCATCCAGTGATTAGTGTTAGCCATAGCAACCAGTCCGATACCATGCTGCCCTGCAAGTTCCACTGCTCTGTCCATAGCCATTTTTGCATTGAGATTTCCCATTCCAAGATGACCATCCCATCTTTCTGCAGCACCGAAGCCTGAGATTTTTTCTGGTTTTGCATTTATATCTATATAGCCTTTTTCAATGTATTCTATCACTCTTGGAAAACGCTGGTATCCATGAGAATATACTCCATCTAAAGAAGAATCGGCGAAATTCTTCGCCGATTCCTCTGCTCGTTTCTCATCGAAACCTTTTTTCACAAGAATGTTTTTAAGCTGTGTTTTCATTTCATCATAAGAAATACGCATCTTACATTCCTGCCTTTTATTTTATTGGGAGATAGAACTCTGAGTTCTTAACTGAGGATTAAACAAGTTTCATATCTACAAGAACCTGATGAAGTTTTTCTTTTTCTTCAGGTTTCAGTTCACCAATCGGTGCCAGGCATTTTCCTACCGGAATGCCTTCCTGTACAAGTCCTTCTTTGATGACAGCCGGGAAAGTACCCATGCTGCATGCAATACGAAGCGGAGCCAGTGTGAACTGAGCGTCCAGGGATCCTTTCAGGTCTCCTGCCATGAACTTGTCGTAAATGTCAGCTGTGATACGTGGTGCAACGTTTGCGCAGGAAGCGATTGCTCCTGTTGCTCCGTAACAGAGTGCTGCATGGATCAGAGTATCTCTTCCCATCAGTACGTGGAAATTGTCATTGTCTCTTGTAAGACGGATGTACTCTGCTGCATTTGTCATATCACCTGTGCTGTCTTTTACAGCAACAATATTATCAATCTCAGCCAGTTTAGCAACTGTTGCAGGCTCGATTGTAACGTTTGTCTTTGGTTTGTTGTTGTAAAGGATGATCGGAAGAGTTGTGCTCTCAGCGATTTCTTTATAGTAAGCATAAAGTTCATCCTGTGTCTGAGAAACGAACATTGGTGTTAATACAGAAACTGCATCTACTCCAACTTCTTCACAGATTTTTACAAGACGGATAACGCCTCTTGTAGTAATGTGGTTTGCACCACCATATACCGGTACACGTCCTCTTGTTTCATCTTTTACAGTTTCAAGAATTTTACGATATGTATCATCATCAAATGCATAAAATTCACCGGTTGTTCCAAGCGGGAACAGACCATGTACGCCATTGTCGATCAGATGATTTACCATCTGTCTTAATACTGGATAATTTACTTCTCCATCATCAGTAAGTGGAGTAATGATTGGCGGAATAATACCTCTAGGTACGAATCCCATTTCTTTTTCCTCCTCGAATTTAATTTCAGATAATTATTTGTCTTTTTCTACAGAAACTTTAGAAGCTTTTTCGTAGAATTTTACGATTGCGCTGTGGTCATCTTTTTCGCATCCGTCTGCTTTCAGAGACTGCATGATCTCCATCAGCTGAGATGTCAGAGGCAGGCATGCATTTACTGCATGGGAAGCATTCAGTGCGTTGTTCAGGTCTTTGATGTGAAGTTCAATACGGAATCCTGGTTTGAAGTTGTGATCCATCATCATAGGTGCTTTTGCATCAAGTACTGTGGATCCTGCAAGACCGCCACGGATTGCCTGATATACAAGTTCCGGATCTGTTCCTGCTTTTTTAGCCAGTGTAAGTGCTTCAGATACTGCTGCAATATTGATTGCAACGATTACCTGGTTTGCAAGTTTTGCTACGTTTCCGGATCCAAGATCACCAACGTATACAACAGAACCAGCCATTGTCATAAGAAGGTCATAGTATTTGTCAAATGTTTCTTTTTTGCCACCAACCATTACGGAAAGTGTTCCGTCGATTGCTTTTGGTTCTCCACCGGATACAGGAGCATCCATCAGTTCGATACCTTTTTCTGCAAGTTCAGCACCGATCTTTTTGGATTCAACCGGATCGATAGAACTCATGTCGATTACAACTGTGCCAGGTTTTGCTGTATCAGATACACCGTTTTCTCCAAGGCATACTGCACGTACGTGTGGGGAGTTCGGAACCATTGTGATGATTGTGTCACATTCAGCTGCTACTTCTGCACTGCTGTTTGCTGCTTTTGCTCCAGCTTCTACGAGTTCTGCTACTGCATCTTTATTGAAGTCGAATACAACAAGCTCATGACCAGCTTTTACAAGGTTTTTGCTCATTGGTTTTCCCATAATTCCAAGTCCGATAAATCCTACTTTCATTTTTATTTCTCCTTTTCTTTGTCTGTATATGATTTATTAATATTGATACTGATAATTAAGTAATGATAATTCCAAAAGCCTTCCAAACTCAGAAACCTGTACATGCAGGCATGAACGGTTTCTGAAGTTTTTCAGGTTTGAATTATTAAATAAAGAACTGTGCGATCAGCAGTTCAATAACACCTACAACTGACATGATCATTGATACAGCCGTCTTACATCTTACCTGGTCTTTCAGTTCAGTCAGACCAAACATTCCGTTGAATACCCAGAATCCACTGTCGTTGAAGTAAGAGAATGAAATTGCACCTACACAACAGGAAATGGACATAAGCAGCGGGCTGATACTCAGAACGCTCATAAGTGGTGCTGACAGGGAAGCTGCTGTTGTGATAGCAACTGTTGCAGATCCAAGTGCGATACGCATAAGTGCTGCAATAATGAATGGAATAAGTACTGCCGGCAGTGCCCATGAAGTTACCATTTCACCAAGTGCTGTACCGATACCGCTTACTTTTACAACGTTTCCAAGGGATCCGCCGGCACCTGTGATCAGCATGATGATACCTGTGTCTTTGATAGCGTCATCCATCATTTTGAGTACTTTCTTGTTATCTTCCTTCGGAACAAGTCCGTAGATTGCAAGAAGTGTACCAATTCCAAGTGCTACGATCGGAGAACCGATAAAGTTGATCACATCGTTGCTTATACCAGCGAAACCAAGTACTGTTTTCAGAAGGATCAGCACGATCGGTATAAAGATCGGTGCAACAGATACCCAGAATCCCGGAAGCGGTTTTGCATCCATCATTGCATTCAGTTCATCCATGGATTTGATATATTCCTGTTTGAACTCTTTTCTGTCAAATCCGCCGTTGTCATTCGGAACCTGATAGATTTTCTTTCCAATCCATTTTGTATAGAAAACTACTACGATCAGCATTGGGATAGAGATCAGTGCACCACCGATGATCATCTGTCCTACATCTACGTTAAACATTCCAGCAGCTGTCAGAGGACCTGGTGTCGGAGGAACCAGACAGTGTGTCAGCTGAAGACCAACTGCCAGTGAAAGTGCAAGTCCGATAACAGATTTTCCTGTTACTTTGGACATTGCCTTACAAAGAGGTGCAAAGATAACGATTGCGGAATCGGCAAATACCGGAATTGAAATAAACCAACCTGTGATTGCCAGTGCCCATTCTTCGTTTTTCTGACCGATCAGCTTAATAAAGCTGTAAGCCATTTTTTCAGCAGCTCCTGATTTTTCCAGGATACCGCCCATCATAACGCCAAGACCGATGATAATACCGGTGCTCTTTAATGTGCTGCCAAAACCTTCCTGAATGGCTGTGATCAGACCAGTCTGTACTGTGCCATCAGCGAGGGTTACATCTGAAATCGGCATTCCGCCGATGATTCCTGTGATCATTGCCGCGATCAGCAGTGCCATAAAGGAATGTACTTTTGTTTTCATTACCAGGACGATCATTACGACAATACCTAATGCAAGTCCTAATAACATTCTTGTTGATTCAGACATTTCTCTCTCTCCTCATTCTATTTCTTTTTCATATATTCATTCGTTTGTTACTTTTCAAGAGGGGGAGGATCCGTTTCCAGATCCTCATATGGGGGTATTTCTTAACGAACCAGGCAAGGACGTTTGTTGTCAAATTTCCAACCTGGGATCAGATACTGCATTCCCTTTGCATCATCACGTGCTCCAAGGCAGTTTTCCATGTAAAGTTTGTGTGCTTTAAGAACCTGTTCACGGTCAACTTCGATACCAAGTCCGCCTTTCTTAGGAAGATCAATGCATCCGTCAACGATCTGCATTGGCTCCTTTGTAAGACGTTCGCGACCTTCCTGCCAGATCCAGTGAGTATCAATTCCATTCATTTTTCCAGGAATTGCTGCTGCACACTGTACTACCATTGCAAGGCTGACATCAAAGTGGTTATTGGAATGGCAGCCCCACATCATACCGAAGTCATTGCACATCTGGCCTACACGTACGGAACCGTTCATTGTCCAGAAATGTGGGTCAGCAAGCGGGATATCAACACTCTGCAGTGACAGACAATGATGCATCTGTCTCCAGTCTGTGTTAATCATGTTTGTTGCTGTCGGCATTCCGGAAAGCTGTCTGAACTCTGCCATGATCTCACGTCCTGAGAATCCGTTTTCTGCGCCACATGGATCTTCGCAGTAAGCGAGGCATTCTTTCAGCTGAGGAGCAATCTCCAGAGCTTCTTTCAGGCTCCAGCATCCGTTCGGGTCAAGGTCAACTCTTGCCTCAGGGAATTCTTTTTTGATTGCCTGAACTGCTTTGAGTTCTTCCTTCGGTGCAAGTACTCCACCTTTAAGTTTGAAATCTACGAAACCATATTTTTCATGAGTAGCTTTTGCCAGAGCAACGATTGCTTCCGGTGTAAGAGCTTCTTCATGACGAAGGCGATACCAGTCGCAGTCTGCATCCGGTTCTTCTTCATATGGAAGGTCTGTTTTCTTACGGTCTCCAACATAAAACAGGTAACTTAAGAACTGAACTCTTTCTCTCTGGATACCATCACCCATAAGAGCAGCTGCAGGAACGTCAAGGAATTTTCCAAGAAGGTCGAGCAGTGGGGCTTCAATTGCAGTTACTACATGAACGCCTGTACGAAGGTCAAATGTCTGTAATCCACGTACGTCATCTTTGATGTTTGAATCAAGCCATTTGCGAACTTTGTTCAGTGTCTGTTTGTAGTCTGCAATGCTTGTTCCTACTACCAGATCTTTTACTTGTTCCAGAGCGTTTGTAATCTTTTCGCCTCCTGGTACTTCACCAACACCTTCTACACCGTTGGAATCTGTCAGGATTACGATGTTACGTGTAAAATAAGGGGCATGTGCGCCGGAAAGGTTTAATTCCATACAGTCATGTCCGGCTACCGGAAAGATTTCCATTTTTTCTACAACAGGTATCATTTTTCTTCCTCCTAGAGCTTTAGCATTGCGGCCACAATGTTTTGTTTTTCTTTTCTATGTACCCTATTATATACAATCCATTTCATGGTTCAATTCGCAGAATATCCAAGAACGAATTGTTAATTTTTACACATCTTTAAATCTTTCACTATTTGAAATGTTTTTATTTCATTTACATTGCATTTCATTTCATATTTTTCTCAAAATGCATTTCGTTTGATTTACATAAAAAATTCAGCCCCGATTTTACAGAAAAGAAAGGTGAAATAACGCTTTCATGGGAATACAAATTGATAATTTTTTGTCATAAATGACAGCTGTTTTCCTGAAAAAAAGTATAAAAAAAGCACCCTCAAGGTGTGGGTATAATATTTGGCGGTTTCCAGCCTCAGATGCTTTATCATTCAGGCATGAAAAGCATCTGAAGTTTTGAAATCCGGATATCAGGTGATTGGTGCAGGGTTGAAGATGCACAGATCATTGTGAAGTTTATACTTCTCTGCGAAGGACTGATCTTTACCGCTTGCTACTGCAATAATCTTATTGAACAGCTGTGTTCCGATTTCCTGGATCGTTGCCTCTCCTGTTGCTATCGGACCTGCGTTTACATCGATCAGATCCTGCCACATTGCCTTCATTTCATTTCTCGAACAGACTTTGATCACCGGAGCTGCTGCCAGTCCATAAGGTGTTCCACGTCCTGTCATGAATACCTGAAGTGTGATTCCTGAAGCCAGCTGGCATGGACCGCAGACGATATCGCTTGCCGGTGTTGCTGCATAGATCAGACCATGTTTGCTTGGTTTTTCTGCAGGTGAAAGTACTTCTACGATAGGTGATGTTCCTGATTTCGCAATAGATCCCATGGCTTTTTCAACGATATTGCAAAGTCCGCCTTTTTTGTTTCCTGGTGTCGGGTTTGCGCTTCTGTCTACCTGGCCTTCTGCAAGGTAATGATCGTACCAGCGCATTTCTGCTGCAAGTTTGTCTCTTACCTCTGCGCTTACACAGCGTTCTGCGAGGTAATGTACTCCGTCACGTACTTCTGTTACTTCGGAGAACATAACTGTTGCGCCGCCTTTTACCAGCATATCTGCCGCATATCCTGCGGATGGGTTTGCTGTCACTCCTGAGAATGCATCGCTTCCGCCGCACTGCATACCAATACAGAGTTTGGAAAGTGGAAGTGTTTCACGTTTTCTCTGGTTAAGGATTGCAAGTTTCTTATCAGCCATTTCCATGAGAGCATCGATCATGGCGTCAAAGCCTTTCTTTTCCTGGAGGATAATGACGTTCTCCGGTGTGATATCTGCTTCGTCAAGAAGCATCTGTACTGTGAATTTCTCGCATCCAAGTCCTACTACCATTAGCTGACCGCCAAAGTTTGGATGTTTTGCAAGGTTGCGGAGTGCACGGATCGGTACTTTTGCTTCAGGTGCATTGATGGCAACGCCGCAGCCATATGCATGGTTGATCGGTACGATGTCATCTACGTTCGGATATTTTGGAAGGAGTTCTTCCTTCATTTTTTTGACTGCAACATTCAGTACGCCGGTTACGCACTGTACTGTTGTGCTGATTCCCAGAATATTTCTGGTTCCTGCATATCCTCCATCGGGATTTGCATATCCTTCAAAGGTTGTTACCGGTGGTTCAGGCAGATCTGTAACGATGTTCTTACCGTATTCCATGTTGTCTACTGACGGTGGTGTCGGAAGTTCCAGCATGAATTCGTTGATCCAGTCACCACGTTTGATGGGATTCATTGCATATCCAAGGATTACTCCGTAGCGGATTACGGGGCTTCCTTTTGGAATGTCGGCAAGTGCCACTTTGTGCGCCTGCGGTATGTCCTGGTTGATGTGAATTCCTTCAATCTCGGTCCCCGCTGACAGGGGCTGTACAGCAATGGCAACGTTGTCTGACTGATGCACTTTTACTAACAGTGACATGTGGGTTTTCCTCCTTTGTTTTTGTTGTCTTTATTGTAGTACGATTTTATCAATAAGTAAAATTCATTGTATTTATAGTTCTCTTAGTTTTTCTTATTTTTCTATGGCATTCTAAAGTGAAATAGGGTATGATGAATAAGAATGATATATAGCTACTCACGGCCAGGAATCTGGTATCTGTGGAAGCAGTCAACAGGCTTCGTCGCACGCAAACACTAAGTACTGCTCTTTCTGTTAAGTACATTCTCAGGAAATCCCAACTCGCCTTCGGCTCAAACAGTGAATTTCCTGAGAATAACACAGAAATTTCAGTGCTAAGTGTTTCCATGCGCTCCTCAGAGTTTGCCTGCCCCACAGATACCAGTTCCTGTCCTGTGCAGTCCATAACACAAACCACATAGTATCCAGCCGATCCCAAACCGACGCATTTTTGCAGCTATCTTTTATAGCTGCGAACCCGACCTTCCCCTCCCCATACCGGGGACACCTTTAACCGGAAGTTTTCAAAGGGTGAAAACGTAAAAATGTTCTGATAACGGCTGCCAGCAGGAAGATTTTCTTCAACGTTCGGAAATACCAGACATAAACATACCGGTACATCAGACAGCAAACCTCTGCAGGAGTTTTAGAAGTTCTTAATACTGCTGAAACAGTTTTATGAAGAAAAAATACAATGTCTGAGCGTAGCGAGTTCGTATTTTTTCTGAATGCTTTTTACTGTTAAGGCAGTATTTAGTGCTTCTTGACTCCGAAGCCGTTTGCAGTTCTGATGTACCGGTATGTTTATGGCGTCCCTTTCTCCAAACCCTTCAAACCTTCCTGCCGTTTAAACCGTCGGAGCATTTTTATCACTTTCACCCGCATTATAACTGGAGGTACACCCATGGATTTACGTCAATTACAATATATCGTCGCCATCGCCGACGAAAACAACATCACCCACGCAGCCGAAAAACTCTATATCACCCAGTCTGCCCTCAACCAGCAGCTTCTGAAACTGGAAAAAGAACTCGGTGTTCCGCTTTTCCACCGTTCACGTACAGACTGGCGGCCCACCGAAGCCGGTGAGATCTATCTGAAAACAGCAAGAGAAATGCTTCTTATGAAAAAGGACACTTACCACAGAATCCACGACCTGGCCAAAATACAGCAGGGGGAGCTCTCAATAGGGTTTACACCTGGACGTGGAATTGCCATGTTTTCACATGTTTATCCAAAATTTCACAGGCTTCATCCAAATATTCATGTCACACCAAAAGAACTAAGCGTACAAAAACAACAGGTACTTCTGCAGTCCGGTGAACTGGATCTCGGTTTTGTTACCCTGGTATCTTCTCAGCAGAAAACTTCCCTCGAATACATACCTCTTGTTTCCGAAGAGATCCTGGCTGCAGTACCCGCACGTCATCCGGTCATTACCAGCCCCAAAGGCAACTGGTCAAATGCAATAACCGATGTCCATAAAGAATTTCCACAACTGAATCTTTATGCACTCCGGGAAGAACCTTTTGTTCTTACATATCAGGAATCTACCCTTCGTGAGATCACGGATCACATTTTTGAGGCAGCCGGTTTTAAACCTCACGTGCTTTTTGAAACTTCCAGTAATGCCACTATCGCAACCATGGTCAGTGCCGAAATGTGCTGTGGCCTGATCCCTACTTTTTATGCCGGAGGATATGAGGATCGGATACGCTTTTTTTCGCTCCCGGATAATCCCTCCTGGAATGTCATGGCTTGTCACCACAAAAAACGCTATTTAAGCAAAGCAGCCAGAGACTTTGTGTCCCTGGCTGAAGAATTCTGGAATGAATATTGATTACTGGTTTTTCTTTTCCATATATGCCATCATGGCTGCTGCCGCCTTCTTCGCTTCCTCAACTGCATGTACCACAGTCTTGGAGCCATGGACAACATCACCTGCCGCAAATACACCTTCTCTGGTTGTCATCTCATTCTCATCAACGATCAGCAGACCTTTATCAGAACCTTCCAGGCCGACAGTTGTACGGATCAGACGGTTTCTCGGGCCCTGGCTGATCGCTATGATGGTGGAATCAGCTTCTACCTGATCTTCACCATCTTCATAACCGACAACTTTATTGTTTTCATCAATAATAGAAGTTTTGAATACAGGTCCCTTTTCAGTAATACGTTCAATAGCTTTTCCAAATTTAAATTCTGCTCCGTCAAGTTCCGCATACGCCATTTCATGAGAGTTTGCTGCCACATGTGTTCCTCTTGCATACAAAGTCACCTGAAGTGCGCCATTACGAAGAGCAGTACGTGCTACATCCATAGCTGCATTTCCCATGCCGATGACTGCAACTTTTTCGCCCAGATCATATGCCGCCGGATTTTCAAGATAGTCAATTCCAAAGTGAACATTTGCAAGGCACTCTCCAGGAATTCCCAGGTTTCTCGCTTTCCATACGCCGGTTCCAACAAAAACAGAAGCATAGCCGTCACGGAACAGATCGTCAATAGTCAGAACTGTACCGATTGCTGTATGAGGACGGATCTTAATTCCCATTTTCAGGATTTTCTTTTCCAGACGATCCAGAATGGACTTCGGAAGACGGAACTCCGGAATACCATACCGTGTGATTCCACCGATCTTATCCTGCTGTTCAAAAATAGTTACCTTGTATCCGTTCTGTGCCAGAATAATAGCAACTGTCAGGCCTGCCGGTCCTGCACCGATAACAGCCACTGATTCTTTCTGTTCTTCCGGTTTCACAATCTTCATTCGATCCAGATAAGTATCTGAAATATAGTTTTCAATACTTGAAAAATGAACCGGGTTGCTTTTCTTTCCAAGCACACAATGTCCTGCGCACTGCTGTTCGTGATCGCAGACAATCGAACAGATTACTGACATAGGATTGTTCTGGAACAGCTCTTTCCCTGCCTCCATAACTTTATGTTCTTTAAACATCTGAATAATATGCGGGATTGGTGTATGCACCGGGCATCCCTCCATACATTTTGGTTTTTTGCAGTTCAGACAGCGATTTGCCTCATCTATAATATGAATAGCCATTTTTGTTCTCCTTCATCCATCATTTTGGTTTAATATATAATCTTTCCCTCTCAGGTCAGATCATATTTATTTATCACACCATATTTTTTCATTCTTCGCCAGAGAGTAGTCGTACTTATTCCCAGTTCCTGTGCTACCGCAGAACGGCTTCCGTGATGTTTTTCCAGAAGTTCCGTAAGTCTGGCAGCTTCCGGATGCTGATAGATAACTGTTGTACCATCTTCTTTTACTGTTTCCTGCGCCGGATACATTTCCTCAAGCAAAAACTGAACAAAATCACCTGTAATTGTTTTTTTCGGTGTAGTCAGCATCATTCTCTCGCAGAAAGTTTCCAGCTGAAGTTCATTTCCAGGCCATGGATATGCCAGCATTACTTCCATGGCATCCTCTGCTATCCTTGGAAATTTTGCATATCTTCTTGTAAACTTTATCCTGCAGTCTTCTACGATTTCGCGGATATCTTCTTTTCGTTTTCGCAATGGCGGGATTTCCACAGTCAGTCCGTTCAGAAGATAATAAAGATCCTCTCTGAAAGCTCCTTCTTTCATGCACTGATAAAGATCTGCCGATGTCGTGGCAATGATACGATTGTCCAACGTCTGACTTCGTTCCAGATCATTCTGGATCAGCGCATCATAGCGGATCGCACGGAACAGTCTGTACTGGCAGACAAAAGAGAGTTTCTCTATTTCCGATATAAGAACTGTACCAAGATCACCTACTGCAAGAGCACCCTTTCGGAGGCCTTCATCTTCCGCATGAGGATTTCCAAAAATCCTGTCCACCTGCATCTGCTCGGTCATGCCGCTGCAGTTAATTGTAACAAAAGGTCCTGCCTTATAAGAACTGTTATTGTGAATACACTGTGCCAGCACTTCTTTATCCGTTCCCTCCTCACCGCAAATGAGAACCGGTCTTCTGGACAGGGCATACATCTTTGAAAGTTCCGTACAGTATTCCATTTCTTTACTTGTTATCTTCAGGTCTGCAAAATGAGTCTGCGCAACATACCCTTTCAGATAATGACTGTGCAACTCTTCGCCGCCTCTTTTGTGAGCGGACATATTTCTGTAAAAAGCTATGATCGCACCACGAATCTGTTTTTCATACTGGATCGGTGCCGCCGTAATCATCATCGGCATTCCCGCCATATAAACCGATGTCATAAAAGCATCTCTTTTACCTTCAAGTACATCATCTATATATTTCAGTTCCAGTTCAGGAAAAACTTTTTCGAGAGGCGTTCCCATAAGCTGCGCTGCTTTTTTACGAAAAAGTTCTTCGCCGGCTTTGTTTACAATTGTAATTTCTTTTTTTTCATTAATCTCTATGATTCCATTATAGGAATTATCAAGTACTGTTTCAAACTGCGCAATATATGTTTTTTCAACATCTGCAGTCTGGAGCATTTTTCTTGCTGTAGTGAGCGCCGAACGAATAGACTCTTCTGTTGAGTCAATAAACTGCCCCGGAAAACCTCTCTGGGAAGCCAGTGCATTAACCGTATCTCCCCCCATTAGAACATCTGCACCTTCATCAATTGCCTGATTAACTTTTTCTGCAGCCTGTTCAATAGCTGTAATATCATAAAATTTCAGACGCACGCCAAAAAGGTCATCTGCATATGTCATATCACTGAACATGCTCCTGAAACCTATCAGTGCGATCTGAGGACATTTTTTATTCGGTACTTTCTTTTTGGCACTGGCGATCATAAGACCGATTTCCTGCCCGGTAAGAATCATCTCTGCAACAGGAATATTCGTATACTGTCTGATAAAAGACGCCTGAACGCCTCTTGCCAGAATGACTCCTGCCCCCTGTTCCACTGCTTTTCTTGCTTCATAAACAGAATCAGAAGTTTTTATAACCTTCAGTATATCAATATCCAGTTCATCTTCTCTTATCACATTTCTTGCCTGCTCCAGCATATATTCTTTTGGAAGTAGAATGGCTATTTTTGACATAGATTTATTCCTTTCTCTGTATACAATGAAAATCAAAAAGCCCCGGCAGGTTCATGGCAGACCTGTCGGAGCTTTCCCAGCCTATGCAAAAGAGAGTGAATTCTTGTGGAGGAACTTTTGCATATGTATGTAAACGAAAAGTCTGACGATTTTTGAGTAGTTAGTGTTCGTCTCTTGTTACTGTAACTTTTGACATTTTTTCATAGAATTTAACAATGCTGGAATGGTCTTCTTTTTCGCATCCGTCTGCTTTCAGAGACTGCATGATTTCCATCAGTTCAGCAGTAAGCGGAAGGGCTGCATTTACAGCATGTCCTGCATTCAGTGCATTATTAAGATCCTTGATATGAAGCTCAATACGGAATCCGGGTTTAAAGTTTCTGTCCATCATCATCGGTGCTTTTGCATCAAGTACTGTAGATCCTGCAAGACCGCCACGGATTGCCTGATATACCAGTTCCGGATCTGTTCCTGCTTTTTTTGCAAGTGTAAGAGCTTCTGAAACTGCTGCAATATTAACAGCAACAATGATCTGGTTTGCAAGTTTTGCAACATTTCCGGATCCGATCGGTCCGACATATACAACAGAACCTGCCATATCCATAAGAAGATCATAATATTTATCAAATGTTTCTTTTTTACCTCCAACCATAACGGAAATTGTTCCGTCGATAGCCTTTGGTTCTCCACCGGAAACAGGTGCATCCAGCATATCAATGCCTTTTTTTGCAAGTTCGGCTGAAATTGCTTTACTTTCGGTAGGGTCAATGGAACTCATATCAATAAGAACTGTTCCTTCTTTACCGCCTTCAATGATTCCGCCTTCTCCGAGAGCAACCTCTCTTACCTGTGGAGAGTTCGGGAGCATTGTAATAATTACATCTACTGCTTCTGCTACTTCACGGCCACAACTTACTGTGGTAGCACCAAGTTCAGCCATTTCCTTCAGTGTGTTCGGGTTATGTGTATTAACAACCAGTTCATGTCCTGCTTTGATCAGGTTTTTGCACATTGGTTTTCCCATGATTCCAAGACCGATAAATCCAACTTTCATCTTCAATTACCTCCTGATATTTTTCAATTATGAAACTGTATGTAATGTTTTCTTTCAAGTTGAACTTATTGTAATCTTTTGTTTCAAATTTTTCCATTGACAAAAGGCTCAAAAATCATTTATTTTTTTATGCTATTATAATAACATCGCATATAATGCATTATTTATTTCATAATGTGAAATACTTTTTCAATTTCTTTGATAATTTTTTGTTAAAAAAACAGATGGCCAACACCGACCACCTGCTGATATTTTTATTGAATTATTTCTTATAGAATTCAGGCGTTTCTGAAACGACTTAAAAAGTCTTTTGTCATTTCCTTCTGAGGATTTTCAAAGATCTGCTGTGAAGTTCCCTCTTCTACAATAACTCCGTCGCCCATAAAAATAACATGTTTTGCAACGTCTCTTGCAAAGGCCATCTCATGAGTTACAATAATCATGGTCAAACCTTCTTTTGCAAGGCTTCGCATTACTTCCAGTACCTCACCGACCATCTGAGGATCAAGTGCTGAGGTCGGCTCATCAAAAAGAAGAATCTCCGGTTCCATTGCAAGCGCCCTTGCTATTGCAACACGCTGTTTCTGTCCGCCGGAAAGCTGTTTTGGTTTTGCATTGATATAAGGAGCCATTCCAACTTTTTCCAGATACATCATAGCATTTTTCAGCGCTTCTTCTTTGCTTCTTTTAAGAACTTTTTCCTGTCCTACTGTACAATTCTTAAGAACAGTCATATTATTAAAAAGATTGAAACTCTGAAATACCATTCCTACTTTTGATCTGTATTCCGGTACATTTACATGTTTGTCCATAATATTTGTACCATGATAATTAATCTCACCTGAGGAAGGGGTCTCCAGGAGATTCATACAGCGAAGCAATGTTGATTTACCGGATCCTGAAGGACCGATAATGCATGTAACATCTTTCGGACTTACAGAAAAATCGATGTCTCTGAGGACATCATGGCTTCCGAAAGCTTTTCCCAGATGCTTCACTTCCAGAATTGTCTCACTCATGTTTCTTCTCCTTCCTTTCTTTGTAGGAATACATACCGCTGGTGTGTGTCAGGGTATCAGCTGTAGCCAGGTCATAGTTATCCGGACCATCCATCTTTCGTTCCAGAAGTCTCAGGAGACGGGAACATGTAAATGTCATAATGAAATACATTACCATTGCGATGGTGAAAGATTCAAAGTATGTATACAGGGCACCTGCAACACCTTTTGTGGTGTAAAACAACTCTACGGTACCGATAATGGAAAGCACACAGGTATCTTTGATGTTGATGATCAGGTTGTTACCGATCTGCGGCATAATATTTCTCAGTGCCTGTGGAAGGATAACATTGATCATTGTCTGTACATGAGTCATACCGATTGCTTTTGCACCTTCTGTCTGTCCCTCATCGATAGAAAGGATACCTCCACGGACTGTCTCTGCCATATATGCACCCGTATTGATAGAAACTATGAAAATAGCTGCAAACCACATGGACATGTTGATGTTAAAAAGATAAGCACTTCCGAAATAAATAAACATTGCCTGCGCCATCATTGGAGTTCCACGGAAAAACTCCACATAACATGCCATGATAAATTTAATGATTTTGATCAGAACCTTTTTTGGTGCAGAAGCATTTCTATCAATCGGAATTGTCTGAACAATACCTACAAAGAAACCTATGATACATCCAAAAAGTGTTCCTACCAGAGCCAGCCACAGACTGACTCCGGCTCCCTTCAGGAAAGAAGGGCCATACTGCTGAAGAAGATAGATAATTCTTCCTCCAAAACTCTCAGGCAGCATCTTGTTCCTCCTTTATGATTCTGAAGACAGAGGCTGTACGGAAATTGCTTCGTCCATCATCTTGTTGAAATCATCCTCTGTCATGTCTTTCAGTACGCCGTTAATAGCTTCTCTGAGTTCATCGTTACCTTTCTTTACAGAAACACCGATGTTGATATCTTCTTCTGAAACTTCAAACTCTCCATCTGTGCCAGTGAAGTCAAGAAGTTTGAAATCCGGATAAGCAACACATGCTGCTTTTCCAGTAGGCATATCTGTTACAACCGCATCACATTTACCTGATTCCAGTGCAACCAGCATTGCAGGAGCACTTTCCTGTGCAGGAAGGATATCTGCATCCGGGATCTGTGGCAGACAGGAATCATACCAGATTGTATTCTGCTGTGAAGTAACTGTAGCACCTTTCAGGTCATCTACGCTTGCTGCATCTTTGTAATCACTGTCATTTTTAACCAGTGTGATAATAGATGCATAGTAATATGGTTCTGTGAAGTCAACCATCTGCTGACGTTCTTTTGTGATGGACTGTCCTGCGATAACACAGTCAACCTGTCCGGACTGTACTGCCGGTACAAGGGAATCCCAGTCAAGTTTCACGATTTCAAGGTCATATCCAAGTTCGGCTGCAATTTTCTGTGCCATCATAACATCATAACCGTATGCATAATCAGAACTTCCGGAAATCGGAACTGCTCCGTTGGAATCGTCCGGCTGTGTCCAGTTATACGGTGCATATCCACATTCCATTGCAACTTTCAGAGTTTTCTTGTCATCTGCACTAACACTCTGCACTCCAAAAATTCCACATGTCATAGAAGCTGATACTGCTGCAACTGTCAACATTTTCCACATTCTGTTCTTTCTCATTTTCGTTTCCTCCTGAAAATTTATTTTTCTTCTTAAGCATTTAACACCTGTCTAAAAAAAGGCGCAAAAAAGGAGCAAAGTGCTCCGTTGCGCTTTGCCCCATTTTAATACTTTATTTAAGGAAAGTCAAGACATTTATGAAGGACGTCTTACAGAAAGGATAGTTCTGTATGTAGCGTCATTACTGATCTTGATACCATCTCTTGAGTTAGATGCATGTACGATCTGTCCATTTCCCATATAGATTGCAACATGTCCGCCATAGCAGATAAGGTCTCCAGGCTGTGCATCTGCGTAAGAAACTTCAGTTCCCCAGTTCTGCTGCTCATAAGATGTTCTCGGAAGGCTGTAACCGAACTTCGCATAAACGCTCTGTGTAAATCCTGAACAGTCAGCTCCGCCTGTAAGGCTTGTTCCGCCCCATACATACGGATTACCAACAAACTGAGTTGCATAATCTACGATAGATGAACTTCCGGAAGAACTGCTGGAAGATGAGGAACTGGAAGATGTCTCTACTGTATCAGGATCAACTGTATTATCGCTGTCGATTACATTTCCATATTCATCATATTCAACATCACTGCTGGTATCAGATGAGGAAGAAGCTGCTGCTTCACTTGCATCTACTTCATTACCATCTTCATCATATACGGTATCACCGTTTTCTGCTGCTTCACCCGCATCTACTTCATTGCCATCTTCATCATATACAGTCTGCTGTTCTTCCTGTGCTGCTGCCTCTTCTTCGGCTGCTGCTGCAGCTGCCGCTTCTGCTTCAGCCTGACGCTGGGCTTCTTCTTCGGCTGCAATTCTCTCTGCTTCAAGCTGTTCGATTTCTGCCTGCTGCTGCTGAATCAGCGCTGCATATTCATTTGCCATCTGCTGTGCATAGGCAATTTCATTATCGTAATCTGCAGAAGTAGCCTTTTTCTCATCAATTGCTGTCTGAAGGTTTACAGATTCTGTTTCATATTCCTGTTTCATGCCTTCCAGTTCAGCTTTCTCTGACTGATACTGCTCACCAAGCTGTGTTACCTGCTCGATAGTATTTGCATATGTTTCAAGGCTCTTTCTGTCATAATCATACATTTTCTGAGTATATTCAGCTTTTGTAAGGAGATCGGAAAGGTTATCTGCATTTACCATCATCTGGAACCATGCTTCACTTCCGCCTTTTTCATACAGATACTGGATACGCTGTTTCATTGCCTGATACTGCTTATCCTTGGCATTCTGGGCTTTTGTCAGATCCGCCTGTGTCTGCTGGATATCTGCTTCTTTATTACTGATATCTCCTTCCAGAGTCTGAATGGAAACCATGACATTTACAAGATTTGCATCCAGGCTGGCAATTTCGTTCTCCAACTGCTGTTTTGCGGCATAATACTGATCGATCTGAGAATAGGTAGCATCCAGCTGCTGACTGGTCCATGCCTGTTCGTCTCTCAGTTCATCCTCTCTTGATGCGCTTACAGTTGCAACCTGACCAGCAGTCATCATAAGAGCTAATGTCAGGCATACAATTCGCTTTTTCATGTTTCTCACCTCATAATATAATCAATTTTGTAATATTTGCGAAATATCTTTCTGAACTTCTTTTACATACTAACACAGACTTATCATTAATGCAAGAGTAATTTTTAAAAAATTTAAAATCTTTGTAACAATTAGAAACACATACGCAACTACTTATAATACAAGCACAATTTGCATCCTGTTTTACTGTAAGTTCTGAACAAAAAAACGGCAGCGTTTCCGCTACCGATTTTTTATTAACTGAACAGATCTGCAAGAATCTGATCTGCTGTCATATTTTTGTAACCATTTGGATCTGACAATGTAGTATTCCATCTGAAATAATTACCTCGACGGATATAGTTACCACAGGAAGTATGATAATCAAACTTCTTATATCCTGCATACTTCGACATATACTGTTTCGCAAGCGCAACAGCCTGGCTGTTATATGCACCGCCCGGTGTAGGTGTTCCTGATATCTGAACACCTGCATTCGGTGTGGAATGAAGTACAACCGCACTCAGGTCACTGCACTGTCCCAGAATGATCCATGTATGTCCGTCATCATATCCGATATCTCCCGGACATACTTTCCAGCCTGTTTTGGCGAGATATGCCTGGTTCAGTATGGAGCCAAGTCCCTTGGATCTGTAAGAACTTCCGATATCTCCAGACACTTCTGTATAACATGTACCACCCGAAGCAGTCTGCAGTACCTGATAAACAGACCAGCCTACAAATCCTGAACAGTCGAGTCCCTTCGCTTCGTTTGTAGCACTTAAGTTATTCAGTCCATTACTCTTGTAATTGTAATTTCCTCCCTGACTGCTGTAGAAAGATTTCCACGCGGAACTGACGCCTTTTCTCACAGAATCACTGTAATTATGACCGCCACCCCAGATATAGAGAGTAGAGCCTACCGGCTGAAGTGCACCGGCAAGGAAATTTTTGATGGTACGTTCACTGGCTGATGTGGTATAGACCGCTTTTACTGCACTTACATTTGTTGCGGAAGTCATAACACCACTGGAATTAAATACATATTTGATATTATCAATAGTTCTTGTACCTGTTACCATCACATATGTATCAGGATCAAAATAATATTTGTTATTGTTAATTGTCACAAAACCGCTTTTCCAGAGGCCTGTATCAGGATCAAAATAATATTTCTTTCCGCTGACTTTCTTGAGTCCGGTATACATGACACCTTTTTTGGAGAAGTATCTCTTCAGGCCTGATGGACGTTCAGTCAGCCATCCTGTTGCCATTTTGTAATTCTTCCGATAATATCTCACCAGACCATTTGATCCTTTTGAGAACCCCCTGAAAGCAACGCCGGTTCTCTTATTAAACAAATAATAATATTTGCCAATCTTTTTCCAACCTGTATACATGACACCGTTTTTTTTGTTGAAGTACCATTTCTGACCTTCTTTATTCGTCATCCAACCGGTTGCCATTGTAAATTTTTTCGGACTGAAATATCTCGTCTTGCCATCCTGACATTTAATGAAACCACTCTGTGTAGCTCCGGTCTTGGGATCAAAATAGTAATACTTGCTGCCGACTTTATGGAAATATTTATACATGGAACCAGTTTTCTTATTAAAGTAGCATTTGGTTCCATCAGCATTTTTCATCCAGCCCTTCTGAACAACGCCCTTGGCATTCAGATAATATTTCCTGCCTTTGACTTTGATCCATCCAGTCTGTTTCTTCCCCTTTAAGTAGTAATAGGTTTTTCCGTTCTTTACGCGGAAGCCTGTTTTGGCAGCTGCCTGCGTTTCCACTGTAGTGGCATGAAAAGTAAAACCTGCTGCAAAAAGCATTATTCCCATCAGGACAGCTATAACTCCAAACCTTTTGCACACCTTTTTCATAGAATAGTCCTCTTTCCATATATCATTTTTAGCATATTTTTTACAATCTTGTTACAATAATATGTAGTTATTATATCTCATGTTTATTTAATCGTCAATAAAAACTTATTTGCTAAAAATAATAGTAACAAAAAAGGTAACTGTTCACAGGTAATATCCCGCGAGGTGTTTTGCCATGAATATGGCAAAATCCCGAGACATACGGGGCAAAATCCCATCACCGAAGGTGATTTGGAATGGATTTTGACCAAGTTGCTGTGAACGGAGTGAACAGTAACCAAAAAAGACGGGATCAAAAAATCCCGTCCTGATTATTTTCTATATTATTACAGAAGATGTTTGCGAAGTTCAGCTCCGTCCAGTGCACTTAAATATGCAGGTGGTACGTCAAATACTGTCTTGCATCCTGTCTGTCCTTCCTGTTTCATGCGATATGCAGCTCTTGCATAAGCAACGATAACAGAAGATGTAAATTCAGGATTGGAATCCAGTTTCAGGCTGTATTCGATCACATGACTGTTTTCATCATTCCAGCCTGTTTTTCCGCTACGGATAACAAATCCGCCATGCGGAATACCGCTGTGATCACGTTTCATCTCTTCTTCAGTAATGAAATGTACAGTTGTATCATATTCATCAAAATAATTCGGCATAGTTTTGATTTCCTGCTCAATACGTGCAAGATCAGCACCTTCCTCTGCAACGACAAAACATTCTCTGGTATGTTTTTCTCTTGTTGTGAGATCCGGATTTTCACCGTTTCTTACTGCCTCAAGTGCAGACTCTACAGGAATTGTATACTGTTTTCCGTCTTTTACTCCGTCAATACGACGAATTGCATCTGAATGTCCCTGGCTTACGCCCTTGCCCCAGAATGTATAATCTTTACCATTTGTAAGAATTGCATTTGCATACATTCTGTTCAGTGAGAACATTCCCGGATCCCAGCCTACAGAGATAATTCCCACATGTCCGTTTTCGGAAGCTGCTTTGTCAACATTTGCAAAGTGCTCCGGAATTCTTGCATGTGTGTCAAAACTGTCTACTACATTAAACCACTGTGCATATTTTGGTGTCTGTACAGGAAGATCTGTTGCACTTCCACCACAGATGATCAGTACATCCAGCTGGTCTTTCATTTTTTCTGCTTCATCTACATGATAGACCTTTGCTGTTTCTGTAAGAATTTTTACAGTTGCAGGATCACGCCGTGTGAATACAGCTTTCAGTTCCATATCAGGATTGTGCTTAATCGCACATTCTACGCCTCTGCCGAGATTACCGTATCCCATAATACCAATACGAATACTCATAACGATTTCCTCCTCTGATTTTATCAAATCATCATGCATATTTATGTTACTATTCACTTCATTTACAATAACGTATTTATGCAATCCATAAATAATGATAATATTTCAGTCTGTAATTGTCAAATATTTTATAATAAGTTACTGTTCACTCCGTTCACAGCAACTTGGTCAAAATCCATTCCAAATCACCTTCGGTGATGGGATTTTGCCCCGTATGTCTCGGGATTTTGCCATATTCATGGCAAAACACCTCGCGGAATATTACCTGTGAACAGTAACTATAATACTTCTCACCGCTATTAGCAACAGAAAACGCCGCTGCCCGGACAGCAGAGTCCGCAGAGCATATTAGCCAGACAAAGTTTCATGCAATAATCGCTTCCATCTACAGGCATTCCGCCAAATGGATTCTGCTGTTCCTGATACCAGGTTCCGCCGCCTTCCATTCTCTGCTGTGCCATTTTGTACTGAAGATTATCCGGTTCCAGATTTACTGCCTGACGAATATCATTTAATGCATTTACATTATTTCCAAGCCCCATGTTTGCCATAGCAGAAAGGTAATACCATTCTCCGTTTCGCTGAGAAAGAGAAGACAACACATTCATTGCTTCCCTGTAATGTCCGCTCTGAATATAATTGGAAGCCGCCTGTCTGCGGATCGCCTCTTCATCCTGATATTCGCTTCTGGAACTTCCTGCTCCAAATCCTCCATAACCTGATCTGCTTCCATAAGAAGAACCATATTCGCGTTCTTTCATGATCTGATCATAGGCCTGCTGTACTTCTTTGAATTTTTCTTCTGCCTGTGCTTTATTTGGATTATTGATATTGGCATCTGGATGATATTTTCTGCTGAGTTTCCTGTATGCCTTTTTTATTTCTTCGTCTGTTGCGCCCCTTGACACGCCCAGGACACTGTATGGATCAAACATGTTCTTTCTCCTGTTTCTCATTCTTTAATGCGATGTTTCCTGCACATAGTGGTACCCTTCAGGGTTTTTGATTCTGCTTTTCTTTCCGCTGTCTGCTCACTGTCTCAAAACGGCACCACACACCGGAGTACAAAATATTTCGTAAGATGTCTGTATATTTAATAATAGGAAGTTTTTCAAATTCCCTGCATGTTTCAGCCATCATCATCACCAGCATCTGCTGTACTTTTTCCTGAAACCCTTCCATTATATACTCTTCTGCAAAAGGATTGTAATTTCCCTTTTCAACATCTTTTTCGACATCATCATAAGCATCCATCAGATAAATAAATTTACCAAGGAAAAATCCCATTCTGCGAAGAGTTGGCTCCCAGACATCTTTTCTGTAGGCAAAAATTTCTTCCATAATCCGGCCAAAACATCCCGATACACGGTCTAAATCTCTTTCTCCTTCTTTTTCCAACCTGGAAAGTTCTTCCAGAAGATCCGTAATAATTCTGGTTTTTTCAGAGTATTGTTTTTCAATCTTCTTCTCTTTCTTTTTAAGAGTCTGACCATACATGAGACTGACCGGACTGCGGTCATCGTTCCAGTTGTCCACACACTTATAATATGCAAGAAATACATTCATATCTGCTGCATATTCTGTAATAGCATTTCTACGCACCGGCTGCTTTCTCACCGGGTGTATAATGCACCGTGTTGCACCTTTCTGTGTAGGCGGTTCATACAGGCCACTCAGAAGCATGATGACAAAAGTCAGATCATATGTCAGTGTAATCTGTCCGGATATTCCATATTTTTCTCTCAGTTCCCGGCAGAGTCCGCAGTAAAAAGACCTGTACAGATCAAAATCCTTGAATTTTATTTCAGGTTTATTCATTACCACATACCCGAACATAGCTCCTCCCTCTGTAACTTCATTTTATTCTGGCTGTTCTGCATACAGTTATTTACATACCGATGTCAGCTCTTCTTGATAAACTTAGTATGGCATTTCGGACATTCAATTTCTATCTTTCCTTTGCCGCGTGGAATTCTGATTTTCTGTCCACAGCCAGGGCAGGAATAAATGTGATGAGTTTTTCTCTGCTCCATGATATTTTTTTCTCTGCGAAAACGCTGCCTTAACTTCTCAGTGGAAGACAGATACTTCTGATTTTCTCTACTGCGTTTCGCTATATCTCTGGAAAGCATACGATAATATGTATAAACCAGTGCCAGCAGACCGACAGTGTCCAGTAATGCTCCCAGATTGCTTCCATTACGGAAGAATACCGAAAGAACGATACATACAAGTGCCGCTCCCATTGTAAAATGTGCAAACTGATCTACTCCATATCTCCCCTGCATAAATTTCATAATTTTGTCTCTCATATAAACGCCTCACTATCTGTCATTACAAATCTGGAAAATGTAGAATTTCAAATAATAAGATTCATCAGATGACCATAAAATCGGATGATCCGGTGCCTGTGTTCTGTACTCAACCTGTCTCAGACGTTTATGCGCATTTCTTGCAGCCTGACCGATGGTTTTTGTAAAAAGCTCATAATCCATAAAATGAGAACAGGAACAGGTTGCAAGGAATCCTCCATCCTTAACAAGTTTCATGGCACGGAGGTTAATTTCTCTATATCCTTTTACTGCATTTTTTATAGAGTTCCTTGACTTCGTAAAAGCTGGCGGATCAAGAATGACCACATCAAACTTCTCACCCTTCTCTTCCAGTTCCGGCAGAAGTTCAAAAACATCCTCACATAAGAATTTCACAGTTCCGTCCAGATTATTCAGTTTTGCATTTTCTTCTGCCTGATGTACTGCAAGCTCAGATGCATCTACACCCAGAACTTCCCTTGCTCCGGCAATTCCTGCATTCAGTGCAAAAGAACCTGTATGTGTAAAGCAGTCCAGAACTTTTGCATCTTTACAGAGTTTCTGAATTGCCAGACGGTTATATTTCTGATCAAGGAAAAATCCTGTTTTCTGTCCGTCTTTTACATCCACCTGATATTTTACACCATTTTCAGTAATTTCTACCAATGTAGGGAATTCCGGGCCAATAAAACCTTTGTACAGTTCCATTCCTTCCTGTTTACGGACTTTTGCATCACTTCTCTCATAAATGCCTCGAATTTTAATTCCATCTTCTTCAAGCACTTTGCAGAGAAGTTCCAGAATCGTGTTTTTGAGACGGTCAATTCCAAGCGCCAGAGACTGTACAACAAGTACGTCCTCAAATTTGTCAACAACAAGTCCCGGTAAAAAATCAGCTTCTCCAAAAATAACCCTGCAACTTGAAGTATCTGTAACTTTTTTGCGGTATTCCCATGCATTTCTCACTCTTTTTTCCAGAAATGCTTCATCAATTTTCTGATTTTCATCTCTGGTCAGAAGACGAACTGTTATTTTGGAATTTGTATTAATAAACCCTCTTCCTAACGGATATCCGTCAAAATCGTGTACCAGCACGATATCTCCATTTACGAAACTTCCCATAATTGTAGAAATTTCATTGTCAAAGATCCAAAGTCCTCCGGATTTCAGAAGACGCCCCTCACCTTTTTTCAGTATAACCACTGCAAGACTCACGTGATTTCCTCCTTTACTGTGCAGTGTTTACTGCACATGATGGTATCCCTTTAGGGATTTCCTCCTTTATTGTGCAGTGTTTACTGCACATGATGGTATCCCTTTAGGGATTTCCTCCTTTACTGTGCAGTGTTTATACTGCACATGATGGTATCCCTTTAGGGATTTCCTCCTTTACTGTGCAGTGTTTATACTGCACATGATGGTATCCCTTTAGGGATTTCCTCCTTTACTGTGCAGTGTTTACTGCACATGCATTATCTGTTTATTGTAGCACATATGTTTTCGGTTTTCCAGTTTTTCACACATTCTGATCTTCGGGTCACAAAAAAATCACATCCGGGCAGTTACCCGAATGTGATTTTGGTTTGCTTAATATGTTGCTTCCTCTGTTGCAGCATTTTCCATTCCGTCTGCGGATTCTTCAGAATATTCTTCTGTAGATTCTGTATTTTCCGCATCTCCGGCAGCTTCTGCTGTTTCCTCGGAAGCAGCCTGTGTTGAAGTTTCATTATACAGAGTCTCGAAGAATTTCATTGTATCGTTGTACAGTATAGTTCTCTCTTCCAGAGACTTATCCGCAAGGATATCGTCCGCTTCCGGATCACTTTCGATACTGAAGATTTTCTTCATGTCTGTGTTGATCATATTCATCTGCGCAGACATATATACATCTGTGTCAGCCGGAACATAGGATACTCCTCCGTCTTTCAGTATATTGATATATGCTTCCAGAACTTTCTGAGTAAGTTTTGTTCCCTGTTCTCCGTCAAGAGAAACTGTGATGTCAGTCACTTCCGGCATTACACTCTGGAGTGTTGCCAGATCTCCCTGATATTCACCGGTACAGAACTGTTTTGCCTGATCAAATTTTGCCTTGTCTTCATCACTGAGAGAATCTGTATTCAACGGATCTTCCGCGGTTTCTCCGCTCTGATCTCCGCTTTCAGCTGTTCCCTCGCCATTCTGTTCTGTACCATCTGTATTCTGGTCTGTGTTCTCGACATTCTGATCTGTATTTTCGGCATTCTGGTCTGTGTTTTCGACATTCTGATCAGTTCCATCTGTACTATCTCCGTTATCTTCAGGAGTTGTCTCTACAGAACCGTCTTCTGTCGCTTCCGGAATACCTGTTGCATCTTCTGTGTATGTATTGCTGTCTCCTGCTGCATCATTAGTACCTGCGCCTGTCTCTTCTGCAAGTCCCGGATCTTCTGTAGATGTTTCCTTGATATCTCCGCCAAGCACTGAGCTGTCTACAGTAGATGTGATATCATCTCCGGCACTTGAGCTGTCATCTGAAGGAATAGGTGTAGGTGTCGGCTGTCCTTCTGCCTCTGCTTTGCTCTGTTCCAGATTCTGCTGGATATTCTCAAGAGTTTTCTTCATATCCTGAATATCATAATTCTGCTGTACAATCTGCTGAAGCAGGGAAACAATAGTATTCAGCTCATCAGAAGACAGGTCAACTCCGTTCTGTACTGCGATATTGTTTACAATATTATAAATCTCATCTGCATTCTGGATATTGTCGCCGATGATCTGCATCTTTGCCTGATTGATGATATTTGTGGCATTGTCCTGTCCAACCTGCTGACCGATATTTCCTGTAACAACAACTTCCTGTGTTGCAAGATCTTTCTTGGTAGAATCCAGCTGCGATCCACTGGCTGCCTCATATGCCATCATAACACCTGTAAGTGCACCTGTTCCGGAAACTTCAAACGGGCACGCTGCAACTGCTTCACAGTTTGTTACGCCTGCTGTGGAAAGTGCTGTTGCGATCATATTACAGGTTACATAATTAAGGTTGGCTGTACGAACCTTAATTCCGCCCGACTGTGTAGGTTTTACATAGGCACAGCTTAAAGTTCTTGTTCCAATCTGTTCGCTCGGTACATATTTACCAAGATAATTGTGTTCATCTGTATTTGTTACTGTAACAATCTGTACCTGGTTTGCATCTGCCTTAAAATAATTCATCATTGTATTCTTCTGATCCTGGGTAAGATCTGCTCCCAGTGTTACTACCTTTGTGGCATCTGCCATTGCAGGCATCGGAGTGCTTACAGCCAGACACATACTGCACAGTAATGCAACCATCAAATTTCTTTTTTTCATAATTTCTGATCCTCCATATAAAAAGAATTCTTACCATCTCATCAAGTGTTCTTATTATACCATACCTTGTTGGATAATTGTATTTTTTATTTTATGACTTCAAGAAAAACCTCTATTGTTCCTCCGCAGACCATACCTTCATCTTCTGCTTCCTGAACTGTCATATCCACCCGGATACATTTCGTCATCTGCTTTCCTTCGTTGAACATTCTGAGGCACTGATGCTGCACCTCACTTTCCATGCAGCCGCCACCGACTGTTCCAATCAGTCTTCCATCTTCCAGAACCAGCATTTTGGTTCCGATTCCTCTTGGAGCAGATCCTCTCCTTGCGATGATCGTTGCCAGAACTTTTCCTGTTTCCGGTTCCCTGCGTCCTGTCAGATATTCCAGAAGTTCCGGATCATATCCGCTTGTCTTAATAACGCCGTTTTTTACCATGATCAGCTCAGCAATGATTGATATGGCAATTTCTTCCGGAGTTTCAGCATGGATGGAAAGTCCTACAGGTGTATGTATTCCATCAAGAAATTCTTCATCTGTACCTTCTTCCTTCATTTGCTTTTTCAGAAGTGCTGCCCTTCCACGGCTCGCCATCATTCCTGCATAAACATGCGGTTTCCCTGCAATTGCCTCAAGACAGACTCTGTCGTATCTGTGTCCTCTTGTAACAACCAGGAAATAGGTATCCTCGCTTCCCTGTATCTGACTGAGTGATTTCTCAAACTCCTCACAGATCACCTGATCTGCACCTGCACGTCTGGCTTCATCTGCAAATGATGGCCTGTCTTCCAGTACAGTAACAAAGAATCCCACTTTTCCGGCAATGCGGATCACACTCTGTGCCACATGACCACCGCCGCATATAATCAGATGTGCCGGTCTTTTCAGTCTTTCAACAAAAAATTTATGATTTTTAATTTCCATTTTACAGCTCTGTTCTACTTCCGAAAGCAGACAGATTTCTTCTTCTGTCAGCTCTTCTCCCAGTTCCACCACCGGTTCTCTCTCTGAAAAAAGATATTTACCGGCAGCCCCCTCCGTTACGGTAACCAGAATATTATTTTTCTTATCCTGAATCTTCTCCATCATACTGTATAATTCAAAATTATTCATATTTTCCCTCCGGAATCTTTCTTTTATTTCAACGATAAATTACTGTTCACTCCGTTCAAAGTAACGATGATATCCAAGTTATTATTTGCAGATAACATATCTGATTCCCGGATAAAATTTCTTTCATTATACCATTGAATATAAAAAACGTACAGAAACTTTATTTTTCAAAGTCCTGTACGTTTTATAAATATGTTACTGTTCACTCCCAATGTCATTTACTTAAGGAAATTCCTTGTAAAAAAGGAGTTTCCTTTTTTATTACCAGTAACTCAAAAAACACTTGACAATACCTCATGTTTGTGCGGCTTTTTTCTGA
>NZ_JBQHUL010000011.1:0-80654 GCF_052065235.1 Blautia sp. HCP28S3_G10
TCAATCCATTTTCCTTGGCGATACAATTCAACAGCTTTTTTCTTAAATTCGTAAGTATAACGCATAAAAATACCCCTTTCACTGGATGTCCAGTAAAAGGGGTACATATCAAAATGGAGCTCCTTTAAAATGAAAAAAACATCATCTGTAAAGATAAAAATATGTGGCCTCAGACGATTGGAAGATATAGAAACGGTCAATTATTGTAGACCGGATTATGCAGGTTTTATTGTGAATTTTCCAAAGAGTTTCCGCAGTGTTACAGCTGAAGAACTGAATGAACTGACTGCAAAACTTGATAAAAATATCACAGCGGTGGGAGTTTTTGTAAATGCGCCTGAAGAGCTTCCAGCACAGCTTCTGAACGAAGGCATTATCGGAATGGCGCAGCTTCACGGGCAGGAAGATGAAGATTATATACGAAGATTACGGAAACTGACAAGAAAACCGCTGATAAAAGCATTTTCTGTAAAGTCAGAAGATGACATAAAAAAAGCGGTCAAAAGCAGTGCAGACTATATTCTTCTGGATCAGGGAAGTGGTGGTACAGGACAGGCTTTTGACTGGACACTGATACGGGAAATGAACCGTCCTTTCTTTCTGGCAGGAGGAATCGGACCGGATAATCTGGAAAGAGCAATTCAGGAAATACATCCATATGCAGTGGATCTGAGTAGCAGTGTAGAGACAGACAGGTGGAAAAATCCTGAAAAAATACGGCGGGTTGTGGATATCGTAAGACAAAACAAATGACAGAGGAGGAAAAATAAATGTCAAAGGGCAGATTTGGAATACATGGAGGGCAGTACATTCCGGAAACACTGATGAATGCAGTTCTGGAACTGGAAGAAGCCTATAATCATTATAAAAATGATCCCGAATTTAACAGAGAACTGACAGATCTTCTGAACAATTATGCGGGAAGACCATCATTATTATATTATGCAGAGCATATGACAAAAGACCTTGGAGGAGCAAAAGTTTATCTGAAACGCGAGGACCTGAATCATACAGGCGCACACAAGATCAACAATGTTCTTGGACAGGTTCTCCTGGCAAAAAAGATGGGAAAGACACGTGTAATTGCAGAAACAGGAGCAGGGCAGCACGGTGTTGCAACTGCTACGGCGGCAGCGCTTATGGGTATGGAATGTGAAGTCTTTATGGGAAAAGAAGATACAGAAAGACAGGCACTGAATGTGTATAAAATGCGTCTTTTGGGAGCAAAAGTACATGCAGTTACTTCCGGCACGGCAACTCTTAAAGATGCTGTTTCTGAAACAATGAGGGAATGGACAAATCGTATTTCTGATACGCATTATGTGTTGGGATCTGTTATGGGCCCCCATCCTTTCCCGACTATTGTCCGCGATTTCCAGGCTGTTATTTCAAAAGAGATCAAAGAACAGATGCTGGAAAAGGAAGGTAAATTACCAGATGCAGTCCTAGCATGTGTAGGTGGTGGTTCTAATGCCATTGGAACTTTTTATAATTTTATTGAAGATGAAGGGGTTCGACTTATTGGTTGTGAAGCCGCAGGCCGTGGTGTAAATACAGCAGAAACAGCGGCCACTATTGCAACTGGAAAACTTGGTATTTTCCATGGAATGAAATCTTATTTCTGCCAGGATGAATATGGTCAGATTGCACCGGTTTATTCTATTTCAGCAGGTCTGGATTACCCTGGTGTTGGTCCGGAACATGCACACCTTTATGACATTGGACGTGCGGAATATGTACCGGTTACAGATGATGAAGCAGTAGATGCTTTTGAATATCTGTCAAGGATCGAGGGTATTATTCCAGCAATCGAGAGTGCCCATGCAGTTGCATATGCAAGAAAGATCGTACCTCAGATGAGTAAGGACCAGACAGTTGTTATCACGATTTCAGGACGTGGTGACAAGGACTGTGCGGCAATCGCACGTTACAGAGGGGAGGATATCCATGAATAAGAGGATTACAGAGGCATTTACAAAAGGAAAAGCATTTATCCCATTTGTTACCTGCGGAGATCCATCTCTGGAAGTGACAGAAAAAATCGTTTATGCAATGGTGGAAGCAGGTGCAGATCTGATTGAACTTGGAATTCCATTTTCTGATCCGACAGCAGAAGGACCAGTGATCCAGGGGGCAAACTTAAGAGCTTTGTCAGGCGGGGTAACTACGGATAAAGTATTTGAAATGGTGGAAAAAATTTGCAGAAATACCGACATTCCAATGGTATTTATGACCTATGCGAATGTTGTATTTTCCTATGGAACAGAGCGCTTCTGCAAACGTGCAGCAGAAGTGGGGATGGACGGACTTATTCTTCCGGACGTTCCATTTGAAGAAAAAGAAGAGTTTGCAAAAATTACAGATAAGTATGGAATGGATCTGATCTCGCTGATCGCACCGACCTCTCACGAAAGAACTTCCATGATAGCAAAAGAAGCCGAAGGCTTTGTTTACTGTGTTTCTTCTCTTGGAGTGACAGGAATGAGAAGTCAGATTACTACAGACATAGGAGCTATGGTAAAGCTTGTAAAAGCACAGAAGGACATTCCGTGTGCAGTAGGATTTGGTATTTCCACGCCGGAACAGGCCAGAAAAATGGCTGCTCAGGCAGATGGCGTCATAGTCGGATCAGCAATTGTCAAACTTTGTGAGAGTCATGGAAAAGACTGTGTACCGTACATAAAAGATTATGTGAAAGCCATGAAAGATGCCATACGGCAGGATTGAAATACCGGGACAGTAAGACAGCAGCCGGTTTTATATTAAATATAAATGATCCTGAATTATTCACGGCAAAGCCGTGATTGTGGCTGAAAGCCACATAGTTACTATATTTTAATTACATATTGCTTTTCACTTGTTAAGTGAATAAAAAAAGAGCATCCATTTGTGGTAAAATTAAGGTGTCTAATCAAAATAAATACCAACAAAGGAACCCTTTATGAGTATTGTAAACACCTTTTCATTTCAAAGCAATAGGCAAATTAAAATAAATTTTGATGGAGGCAACTTATCCTCCGATGCAGGCTTACTCCTTATCAAAGAGTTCGTAAGCAAACTTGGCATTGAATGGCTTTTAAACCATTTATTTAAGACCAATGATCCTGTTTTTAAAGCTGTACTTGGAAAATCCGCATTAGCATCTCAGCCAACAGTATCAAGATTCTTTAACCGCATGGATGAAGACACTTTAAAGCAGTTCCAGGAGATCAGCCGGATACTTAAAAAAAGGCTCTACAGCATCCAGATGCCTCAGGCAGTGATCCTGGATCTGGATTCCACGCTCCTCGTAGCATACGGCAAACAGGAAGGCAGGGCATTCAACTTCCATTATCAGCAGTGTGAGGAAACGGAACAAACTATGTTATCCGGCTGAAGGAAAACAAGATTCTCCGTGAAAAAGCGTCGTTTCTTGCAGATGCACTTACCAGTCGGACTCAAAATAACAAGGTAGACTACGCTGTGGTTTACGGTGAATTCATGTACAAAGCTGGTCCATGGCCTTATGAAAGACGCGTTGTGTGCAAGGTTGAGAAGCCAGAAAACCAAATGGTTTACATGTATACCTTTATCGTCACAAATATGGATTCCTCACCGGAATATCTCATCAAATTTTACTGCAAAAGAGGTCTGATGGAAAACTTCATCAAAGAAAGCAAATCTGGTTTTGATTTTTCTGCGGTGAGTAGTCACAACAGAATCGTAAATGCAAACAGAGTCCAGGTACATGTTCTTGCCTACAACATATTTAATTGGTTTAGACGATTGGTATTATCAGCAAAAATGCGGAAACAACGCATTGATACCGTCCGTTTAAAACTGCTGAAGATTGCTACAAAAGTAGTTCATTCAGCAAGATATATCACATTCAAGCTGTGTAGCAGCTGTCCATATAAAGAAGAGTTTTATGACACCCTTTCTGCAATAGGTAAGCTGAATGTACAGCTGGAATAGCAACTGTCAATGAACCTTGACAGCCTGATAATTGCCCAAAACTCGTCATAGGGATTTTATGCCCTTTTTCTGACGAATTGAGAGAAGTTATGGCTGCATGGATCATTTTTTCAATTCATGGTGCAAGTTTTAGGTTAGAAATTGCTCCATGAATAATTCAGGTTCAATTCACTAAAAATGCAATACTGAAATTTTATCTAAAATTATATATCTTTATATATCTGTTTTTGTATATTTTGTCATTTTGACATTGAATCAAAAAAAACTTATCATAAAAAGCAAGAATTATAACTATCAAAAACGGAGCAAATCATATGATGAATTTGTTATCAGAAGAAAAAAGCCTTCCACCAAAAATATCAGAGGACATTATTGCACTTATTTTAGAAGAAAATTTACAGCCAGGAGATAAATTACCGAATGAAACCATTCTTTCTGAGCGTCTGAATGCAGGAAGGAGCTCTGTCCGGGAAGCCATGAAGCTTCTCGCATCCCGAAATATTGTTACGATCCGACAAGGTTCTGATACCTATATCTCATCTTCCCCCGGAATGGTGGATGACCCGCTGGGCTTTACCTTTATCAGCAATAAGCAAAAGCTGATCACTGACCTTCTGGAAGTGCGCTTTCTCCTTGAGCTCCCTATTGCTGCAATAGCAGCCACACGCACCGATAAAAAAGACATAAAAAAATCACCACACTTTGCGATGAAGTTGAAGACTTATTAAGGAAACATGAAGACCATACACAAAAAGATATAGATTTTCATGCATCCATTGCCTTGAGGAGCAAAAACGTTGTAGTTCCAAGACTGGTTCCTGTGATCAACAGCTCGATTCCTCTGTTTGTAGACACCACCAGAGGAACACTGCTGGAAGAAACCATCGAGATCCACCGTGAGATTGCGGATGCCATTGCCGCACATGACCCGCTCCGCGCACAGGATGCCATGTATCTGCATCTGGTTTATAACCGTAAGCGGATTCAGATGATAGGAAAAGGAGATTTCACATGACATTACAGCAAATAAAATATTTTATCACTGTAGCTGAGTCCGGCTCTATCAGCGAAGCAGCTAAACGCCTGTTTACAGCTCAGTCAAGTATTTCCAGCGCTGTTAAGGAAATAGAAAATACATATGGAATTACTGCATTTATAAGAGAAAGCACAGGTGTGCATCTAACCAGAAGCGGCGAGGAACTTTTGATTGAATTTAAGGGAATTTTAAGCCGTCTTGACTATCTGGATGAAAAATTTAATGGTTCTCCAAAACGGCCTTTAGGTTTGTCTGTTTCTGCCCAGCATCATATTTGTGGCATGGCCTCTTTTGTTTCGGTCATCAACAGATTAAATGAAAACTATGGTTCTTATCACTGCGGCTTTTATGAATGCCGTACATCTGAAGTACTGGATCGTGTAGAACGGGGACTTGACGATTTGGGAATTATTTTTTTCACAGAACACAGCAAGGGACAGATGATTCAGGACTTAAGAAATCGTGGTATTATTTTTAATCACATTGTTTATCAGACAGCTCACGCTTACCTGTGCAAAAATCATCCACTTGCCAATAACACAGAAATTAATATTGAAGAAATAATACAATACCCTTTTATTTCTTATGATCGTTCACCTGACACCAATCCTGCTTATACCGATTTTATCATTCCTAATTATCAGGTAAAAAAAATAATCCATGTTTCCGACCGGGCTGCATCTTATTCTGCTATGCGTTATTGCCATGGATTTGCTATTGGAAGCGGCTACAGATCTTTTGACGATCATTACAGTGACATTATTTCTCTTCCTGTCAAAAACGGAGTCCGCCTTGAAATAGGCTGGATTTTCCGGCAAAAACATATTCTTTCTGATACAGCCAGCCAGTTTGTAGAACTTTTAATGCAGAACGAGGCGATTTCTCTGTAAAATACCTTTCTTGATATAACGAAAAAAGCGATGGCTTCCCATCGCTTTTTGTTATGTTCGCAGAAATTACCTCTTATGCTATACTTACTACATAAATTACTGCGCACCTGTGCAGAAAAAAAGGAAGGAGTTTCTTATATGGAAAAACTAAAGATTGTCATTAAAAAGTACTGGAAAATTTACCTTGCCGCTCTGGTCATTTCCGCAATCTGCGATTTGATTGGAACACTCAAACTCAACGTTGGCATTGGTACACTTACTCTGTTTCCAATGGTATTTGCCGTCATATTCGGAGGACTTTTAGGACCGGACCTTTTTAAATTATTCAAAAGTGATGAATGTAAAATAGGCGGAAGCCTGGTTCTTGTGGTTTTGGCACCTTTTATGGCAAAAATGGGCATTTCTTCCGGTGCAAACCTTGCGAAACTGGTTTCAGTCGGCCCTGCATTGCTTCTTCAGGAATTCGGAAATCTTGGAACAATCCTCTTATCTATGCCGCTTGCATTATTTCTTGGTTTAAAAAAGGAAGCTATTGGTGCATGTTACTCAATTAACCGTGATTCAAACCTTGGATTAACTACCGACATTTTTGGACCAGATGCTCCAGAAACAAAAGGAACTTTTGCCGTTTATATCGTAGGTTCTGTAATCGGAACTGTATTTATCAGTATTCTTGCAAGCGTTGTAGCTTCCTGGAATATTTTCGATCCTATCGCCCTTGGTATGGCCAGTGGAGTAGGAAGTGGATCCATGATGACCGCTGCAGCCGGAACATTAGGAGAAATATACCCACAGCAGGCTGAAAATATTATGATCATGGGCGGTGCCAGTGATATGCTGACCGGTATTACCGGAATTTACATGGGCACTTTCGTAGGTCTTCCTCTTGCCAAAAAATTATATGCATTTTTAGAGCCAAAAATCGGACGCAAAAAAAATCAGGAGGTTAAATAAATGGTCAGAAAATACTTCGTACAGCAGCTGGGACTGCTTCTTATGGTATCTGTTATTGTAATACTTACAAATATAATTGGCTATAAAATGCCCGTAAGAGATTCTATTATTGGTGTTCTTTTACTGAGTGCCATTTCTCTCGTTGGTCTTACTATAAGTAATTTTATGAGCCGTTTTGTCAAGCTTCCATCCATGATGTACGTGTCCCTTCTTGGACTGCTTCTTGCATGCCCTGTTTCACCGGTAAAAGATATCGTAATTGAAACAACAACTCCTGTTGCATTTTTAGCTCCTGCTACTGCACTGGGTGCATTTGCTGGTATTTCTCTCGGAAAAGATTTAAAAGAGTTTGTAAAAATGGGATGGAAACTGGTATTGATCACTTTATTTGTAATTACCGGAACCTTTATATTCTCAGCGCTTGTTGCAGACGTTGTTTTGAAAATGACAGGAGCCATTTAACAATCATATGAAATAAAATGAGGTAGATTATGGAAAATTATGACATTTTAATCAAAAACTGCCAGGTTTTGAATCCTGATATGAGTATTTCATCCACCTGTTCAGTAGGAATCAAAGACTCTTGGATTAAAAAAATCGGTTCAGCAGATGAATTTGCTGATAGTACTGCCACGGAAACACTTGATGGAAAAGGCAAGCTTGTTATGCCAGGTCTGATAGACGGTCATACTCATACCTGTCAGCAGCTGCTAAGAGGTCGTGTTGCCGATGAATACCCTATGGTATGGACTCGTTTTCTGGTTCCTTTTGAAAGCAATCTTCTCCCGGAAGATTCTTACGTCAGTGGACAATTAGCATGTCTGGAAATGATCAAAAATGGAACCACTGCTTTTGCTGATTCCGGCGGTGTACATATGGAACGTGTGGCTGATGCCGTTATTGAATCCGGTATGAGGGCAGCAATAGCAAAATCCACAATGGATATGGGTAATGCAATTACAGGTGCAATGAAAGAAACTGCTGATGAAGCTATGGAGCATACAAAAGAGCTGTATAAGAACTATCAGGGAGCTGGCGATGGACGTGTGGATATCTGGTTTGCTATTCGTCAGGTGATGACCTGTTCCAGAGAGCTCATTGCCATGGTAGGTGATTATGCCAAAGAACTTCATACAGGTATTCATGCACATTTATGCGAACATAAAGATGAAGTCAGCTTTTGCCTGCAAAATTATCAAAAACGTCCTGCTGAATTTTTAGATGAAATGGGAATTCTTGGACCAAATCTTCTGACCGCACACAATGTTATGCTGTCTGACCATGATATTGCGTTGATGGCAGAACGAGGTGTAAAAATGATCCATTGTCCAAGAGCCAATCTGTCAAATCATGGATTCCCGAAAGCTCCTCAGATTCTCGAATCTGGTGCAAGTGTTGGTTTAGGCTGTGATGGAGCAGCTCCTTCTAATCTGGATATTTTTGATGAAATGAAAGTTCTGCGTTATTCTATGATGGCCTATTGGGGACTTCCTTCTTTTAATCCGGTCGTCATGACCTGTCCTACACTTTTGAAAATGGCTTCTCAAGGTGGAGCAAATGCAATCGGACATGGTGATATTCTGGGATCTGTAGAAGAAGGAAAGAAAGCAGATTTGATTCTTGTAAACATTGAGCAGCCACATATTACACCAACTCAGAATCTTGTAAACACCATCGTGGATGCTGCAAATGGACATGACGTAATGGATTCAATCATCAACGGAAAGCTTGTTATGAAAAACCGTGAAGTACTTACTTTAGATGAAGAGCGAATTCGTTTTGAAGCTACACAGCATATGAATGAAATCATAAAGAGAGCTTACTAAAAAAACAGGTAATTATTTCAAAATTTATTAGAGCCTGATGGAATGGGAGATTTCCATCAGGCTCTTTTCTATTTACTGAATCATTTCTTCAGCCAGGTAGTTACCTTGCAGTTGGTAACCTTCAGGCTTCCCTCAGAAGCAAACAGGGATAAGCTTTCTCCCGGTCTCTTGTATGCACGTGCATTCAAAGCCACACCGTCAACATAAATGGTAGCAATTGTATCATCCACGATCATACGAATGTTATATTTCTTTCCCGGAATCAGATCAAGCGGTCTTTCCAGTCCGATGTTCTGATTTGCAGGCCATGGCCAGTTCGGTTTTTTCTCGAATACATAACGGTTCTCTGTAACATTAAATACAGACTGATAAGATTCTGCTTTGTCCTCATCTTCATAAAATCTCACGCCAAATGTTCTTGTGCCTTCAGAAAACTCCACATCTGCTTCAAATTTGAAAATGTCACCGGTATTTCTTCCAATAACTACTTCTGAGCTCTTAGTTGGTGTATCGATTACGAAATCATCCTTAACAGAGTTGGCTAACTCTCAAAAACTTTAACCTGATTTGAAAGCATCCCGGCTGCGGAAGATGGCGATGAAGCAGGCTCTGATATACCTGGAAATGTATTTGCATCAGCATTGTTCAGGGCATATGAAAATAAAGACCTGTCAGCTCTTTTGATGGCTGTATGTGATAACAGTATGTTCGATCTTCTGAGAAATTCATTTCTTATTCCTGTGCGATCTAACGATAAGGGAGTTCAGAATCCGATACTTCTTACAGATGAAGAGGGAAGATTCCTTGAGAAAAAGATTCCACTTATCCTGGAAAAGAGATACAGGAAATTCCAGCATATATATGAACTGATGGCACGGCCTTCTGAGTATAGAATGTATATGGCCGAAGGGTTTCGTGAAAAACATGGATATGATGGAACCGGTCAGATAGAAACCGTAAAAACCGGCGAATATACAGGTATACTTCTGGTGTTTGAACTTCCGGATTATGTAGAAAAAACAGTACAGGATACATCGGTATATACGATTGTATGGGAATATCTGATGCGGCTGCAGCAACGGCTTCCTAGAGCCATGATGTACTATGGAGTGATGAATGAGAACGGGCAGGAACGACATACAAGTAAGCTTGGTATCTTTCTTCCTTTCACTCATTTTGAACATGAAATGGATAAAAAAATTGAAGAAGCGGTAGAAATCGGATCCGAATGCCGGAATGCAATAATAGACAAAACAAAGATGTAGAAACGGTGCTTTCAGATATAAAATGATTGTTATTTGTATTACAGTTCGTTACAATAATAGTAATTATAAAATTTACGTATGACTGGAGGAATGTCATGGAATTTCAGCATGAACTTGTAATACCTGATGAAGGACTGCCATTTAAATTCTTTCTGTTTGAAGGAAGTCAGGGAAATTATGTCAGAGAAAAACACTGGCATACGTCAGTGGAAATTTTCGCAGTAATGGAAGGTTCCCTTGTGTTTTACCTGAATGAAGAAGAGCATCCGCTGAAAGCAGGAGAGCTGATGATCATTAATTCAAATGAGGTACATTCCATTGATTCACCGGAAGAAAATCAGACTGCTGTATTGCAGATTCCTCTGAAACAGTTTGAGGATTATTTTACAGCTCACAGATTCATCAGATTTTCTGGAACAATACCGGAAACAGATAAAAAACTGGGTAAACTGATTTGTGAGATGTACCGGCTTTATATAAAAAGAGGAACCGGATATGAATTTAAAATCCGATCTTTTTATTACGATGTCTTATATATGCTGGTCAATGAATACCGTATCAGTGAGGTCGGTGAACAGGAAGTACGGCACAGCAGAAGACTTGATGCACTGTCAAGAATTACCGCATATATGCGTGAACATTATCAGGAAGAACTGAAACTTACAGAAGTGGCTTCTATGTTCGGATATTCAGATGCTTATCTTTCAAGAATGTTTCAGAAATATGCAAATGTCAATTTTAAGACATATCTGCAGGATATTCGGATGACTTATGCATACAGGGAGCTTCTGAATACGGATAAAACCATCAGTCAGATAGCATTGGACAATGGCTTCAGCAGTAACAGAGCATTTTCAAGGGAATTTCAGAAAAGATACGGAATTCTTCCAAGTGAACTTAAACGGAAAATTAAATAAAAGATTGTCTGTGCTATGATGGATTTATCAAAAATAAAGGAGGTTACTTCAGGTGAAGATTCAGAATGTAGCAGACGATTCATTTCGCAGATATGGAAAAGTACTGGAGGGGTATGATTTTGCAGAACTGCTTAAAGAAATGAAACATACTCCGGTGCCGGAAGATGTGACCTATGTTCCTTCTGTAGAAGAAATGGAAGCTCTGCCAGTAGCAAAAGAATTGCAGAATAAAGGATATGGCGGTCTTCCGATTGAAATCGGATACTGCAACGGACATAATAAAAAATTGAACGGACTGGAATACCATCGCAGTTCAGAAATCAATGTTGCAGTAACAGATCTTGTACTGCTACTCGGACATCAGCAGGATGTTGAGCGGGATTTTACATATGACACTTCTAAAGTAGAAGCATTCCTTGTTCCTGCAGGAACTGCCATAGAAGTATATGCAACGACACTTCATTATGCACCGTGTCATGTAAAAGAAAGTGGCTTTCAGTGTGTTGTGGTTCTTCCAAGAGGAACGAATACAAAGCTTACCTTTGAGAAGGATTCTGAAGGAGAAGACAAATTTCTTACAGCTAAGAACAAATGGCTGATCGGTCATGAGGAAGTGACTGTTGATATTGCAAAGAGTCTTGCATATTCCTGAAATTTGTGCAGGTACATCAAAAGAAATGGGGAAAAATATGTATTTTATTGGAGTAGATCTTGGAACATCAGCAGTGAAACTTCTTCTGATGCAGGAATCAGGAAAAATCTGTAATATTGTATCAAAAGAATATCCTCTTTTCTTTCCCCATCCAGGCTGGTCAGAACAGAATCCGGAAGACTGGTTCAGCCAGAGCATGGAAGGAATGAGGGAACTGACAGAAGGAATCGACCGTTCGCAGGTTGCCGGAATTGGATTTGGCGGGCAGATGCACGGTCTGGTTACCCTGGATAAAGATGATAAGGTGATCCGCCCTGCAATTCTCTGGAATGACGGACGTTCCCAGAAGGAAACAGAATATCTGAATAATGAGATCGGCAAAGAAAAATTATCCCGGTATACGGCAAATATTGCATTTGCAGGATTCACGGCACCGAAGATTCTGTGGATGAAGAAAAATGAGCCGGAGAAATTTGCAGAGATCGCAAAGATCATGTTGCCAAAAGATTATCTGGCATACAGACTTTCAGGATCTTTCTGTACAGATGTATCCGATGCATCCGGCATGCTGCTTCTCAATGTAAAAAAACGCTGCTGGTCCAAAGAAATGATGGAAATCTGTGATGTAAAAGAAGAGCAGCTTCCAAGGCTTTATGAAAGCTGGGAAGTAGTCGGAAATCTGAAACCGGAGATCGCGGAAGAACTTGGATTTTCGAAAGAGGTGAAAGTAGTGGCAGGTGCCGGTGATAATGCGGCAGCTGCAGTTGGAACAGGAACTGTCGGCGACGGACAGTGCAATATTTCTCTTGGAACTTCAGGCACTATCTTTATATCCAGTAAGAAATTCGGAGTAGATGAAAATAATGCACTTCATTCTTTCTGCCATGCAGATGGAAGCTATCATTTTATGGGCTGTATGTTAAGTGCTGCTTCCTGTAATAAATGGTGGGCAGAAGAAATTCTCCGGACAGGGGATTTTGCAGCAGAACAGGCGCCGATAAAAACATTGGGAGAGAACAGTGTTTTTTTCCTTCCGTATCTGATGGGAGAAAGATCCCCGCATAACAATCCTGATGCAAGAGGCGTATTCTTCGGTATGTCCATGGACACAACAAGGGCAGATATGACGCAGGCGGTTCTGGAAGGTGTTGCATTCGGACTCCGTGATTCCCTCGAGGTGGCAAGAAGCCTTGGAATAAAGATTGAGCGTACCAAAATCTGCGGAGGCGGAGCAAAGAGCCCTCTCTGGAAGAAGATCATTGCAAATGTAATGAATCTGAAAGTAGATGTTCCGGAAGTGGAAGAGGGACCGTCTCTGGGAGGCGCTATGCTGGCTGCTGTAGGCTGTGGAGTATATCCGGACGTTGAGACAATCGGAAAGAAAATGGCGCATGTAGTAGATACTGTGGAGCCGGAAGAAGAACTGGTTGCTAAATATGAAGAAAAATATCAGAAGTTCAGGAAGTTATATCCGACGCTGAAACCACTGTTTTGACAAAGGATGTTAAATCTTTAGATATTTTGTTAAAAAAAGAACATGACCAGAAGTGGAAAATGTCAGCTATAATTTGTTTTGTAATAAAATATTATGCATATTAAATAAAAAACAAATATGTTTCTTTTGCAAATTGCAAGAAATTAAGAAAAACATTGATATTTTCTTGACAAGACACTATGTTTTATGATAGTATTTTCTCAACAAGTTAAAGAAATCTCTGACTACTGGCGGAGCAGTGGAAATCACCACATGGGAATCAGAGATTTGCAAGAGCCGACCGTCTGGGCAGTATTTGAGAACATATCAGATACTGCCCTTTTTTAAATCATTAAAGATCATAAAAAATGAGGGATTATTATGATCGTCGGTCAGGTGTCTACAAGAAAGGAGACTAAACTTATGGGATTCAAAAGTGACATCGAAATTGCACAGGAGTGCACAATGCAGCCGATTACAGAAATCGCAGCAAAAGCAGGTATTGATGACAAATACCTGGAGCAGTACGGAAAATACAAAGCAAAGATCGATTACAACCTTCTGAAAGAAACAGAAAAAAAAGACGGCAAACTGATCCTGGTAACAGCTATCAACCCGACACCGGCAGGTGAGGGAAAAACAACCACAACAGTAGGTCTCGCAGATGGTATGCAGAAACTCGGCAAGAACGTTATGGTTGCTCTTCGTGAGCCATCCCTCGGACCGGTATTCGGTGTTAAGGGCGGCGCAGCAGGCGGCGGATATGCACAGGTAGTTCCAATGGAAGACATCAACCTTCATTTCACAGGTGACTTCCATGCGATCGGAGCAGCAAACAACCTTCTTGCAGCAATGATCGACAACCATATCTTCCAGGGCAACGCACTGAACATCGACCCACGTAAGATCACATGGAGAAGATGCGTGGATATGAATGACCGTCAGCTTCGTAATGTAGTAGACGGACTTGGCGGAAAGACAAACGGAATGCCGCGTGAAGACGGATATGACATCACAGTTGCATCCGAGATCATGGCAGTTCTCTGCCTGGCAAGCGACATCAAAGATCTGAAAGAAAGACTTTCCAGGATCATCATCGGATATACATACGGAAAAGTTGCAGAGCAGAAACCGGTAACAGCTGGTGACCTTCATGCAGAAGGCGCTATGACAGCACTTCTGAAAGATGCCCTGAAACCAAACCTTGTTCAGACACTGGAGCATGTACCGGCAATCGTTCACGGCGGACCATTCGCAAACATCGCTCACGGATGTAACTCCGTAACAGCAACAAAAATGGCCATGAAACTTGCAGACTATGCAATCACAGAAGCAGGATTCGGTGCTGACCTCGGTGCTGAGAAATTCCTCGACATCAAATGCCGTATGGCAGGGCTGCACCCGAACGCAGTTGTTATCGTAGCAACTGTACGTGCACTGAAATACAACGGCGGTGTGCCGAAGGCTGATCTGAACAACGAAAACCTGGAAGCACTGGAAAAAGGTATCCCGAACCTTCTGAAACATGTAAGCAACATCAAAAATGTTTACAAACTTCCATGCGTTGTTGCAATCAATGCATTCCCGACAGATACAAAGGCAGAGCTTGACTTTGTAGAAGCAAAATGTAAAGAGCTCGGCGTAAACGTAGCACTTTCCGAAGTATGGGCAAAAGGCGGCGAAGGCGGAATCAAACTTGCAGAAGAAGTGATCCGTCTCTGTGAAGAACCAAATGACTTCACATATTCCTACGAACTGGAAGGCTCCATCGAAGATAAACTGAACCAGATCGTTCAGAAGATCTATGGCGGCAAGAAAGTTGTACTTACAGCAAACGCACAGAAACAGGCAAAACAGCTGGAAGCTATGGGATTCGGCAACTGCCCGATCTGCGTTGCAAAGACACAGTACAGCTTAACAGATGACCAGACCAAACTGGGCGCACCGACAGACTTCGAAGTTACAGTACGTAACTTGAAGATCTCCGCAGGAGCAGGCTTCATCGTAGCCCTGACAGGCGAGATCATGACCATGCCAGGACTTCCTAAAGTACCGGCAGCAGAAAGAATTGATGTCGATGAGACAGGACGTATAACAGGTCTCTTCTGATTTTTTATAAAAAAGAAAAACAAAAAACTTTGCGAGGGGAGGGCACTCACAGTTGCGAAGGCCGTTCTCCCCTCGCACTCCCCACCGGGCCACGCAAAAACAGGTTTAGTGGTAGGGTATTAAAAGTGCAAGAATTGAATGACAAAATGAAATCAGGCCACGAACCTAGGAACAGAGGTTTGTGGCTTGATTTTTTGTCTCAAAATTGATAGAAGTTTTTTACGTCAGATTATATTTCTGCATTTTTCTCCAGAGGGTGGAACGGCTGATTTTCAGTTGTTCTGCCACTTTTGTTTTATTTCCGCGGTATTTATCCAGGAGTTCTGATATTTGTTCTGCTTCTCCGTGTAAGTTGTAATCAGTTGAGGTTATATCAGGGACAGTGGCTGTTCTGTGTGAGAAGACCAGTGTAAGCTGTTCTTTGGTGTAGGTTTTTCCGATGATCTTGTGTGGAGCAAACAGAATCAGGCGTTCGCAGAAGGACGAAACTGCAGGCAGATTTCCATACCAGGGCTGCGAGAGAAGCATGTTTTCTGCCTCTTTTGATATGGTATTGAGTCTTGAATGTATGGAGGAAAAGTGCTTGATATAATCTCGGATATAGACAACAAGATCTTCTTTTCGCAGACGGAGCGGCGGTACATAAAGTGACAGACTGACAAGCTTAAAGTACAGTTCCCGTGAAAAATTTCCATCCTGTACAAGTCCAAAAAGATCAGTTTCTGCAGTTGCAATAATGCGGATATCGTAAATAAATATACGGTTGGAATATTCATCAATGATACTGCCTGTGGAAATATAATAATTCAGAAATTCCTGATTCTCAGGTGAAAGTGAATCAATATTTTCCAGTAGCAGAGTACCTTTATCTGACATGGAAAAGGGACTCAGAGATATGTCTTTTTTATCTTTGCTACTGAGATAACCAAGGAGAAGGTCACGCTGTTTTTCTGCAGAGTAGCTTTTGCAGTTGATATGGACAAATGGAGCATTGCTGCGTGGACTTTCATTATGAATACATTCGGCAAGTTTTTCACATTCAGTACCTTTTTCACCGTAAATAAGGAGCGGTGAAGAAGAAAGCGAAAGAATGCGGGCCTGATGTATGGTAGTCTGCATGATGGCAGATTTGCTGACCAGATTCTGAAAAGTGGTCTGTGGGCGCAGTGGTTTCTGGTTATAGTGCTGAGGTAATGGTTTTTTTACACTGTTTTCAGGTTGACAAATATTTTTTTTCTGATTAACATGAGATTCAGAGGTGATTTGGAAGGCTGCTGTAAACATAATGGATTGCAGCCAGGAGGACAGGAGGCTTTAGAAATGACAACAGTAAAAGAACGGCTGAAAACTCTTCGTGAATTAATGAAAGAAAAAAATATTGATGCATATCTTGTTCCGACGGATGACTTCCATGGTTCGGAATATGTGGGAGATTATTTTAAGTGCAGAAAATATATCACAGGATTTACAGGCTCGGCAGGAACGGCTGTGATCATGAAGGACATGGCAGGCCTGTGGACAGATGGAAGATATTTTATACAGGCAGCTGACCAGCTGAAAGGAAGCAGTATTGAACTTTTTAAAATGGGAGAACCGGGAGTTCCAACAATACATGAGTTTCTGAAAAACAATCTGAAAAATGACATGTGTCTGGGATTTGACGGACGCACGGTCAGCGAAAGTGAAGCAGAGGAACTTAAGAATCTTCTGAAAGGAAAAAATATCCACTTTTCTGTAGAGAAAGATCTTATTGGTGAAATCTGGGAAGATCGTCCGGAACTTTCCTGTGAACCGGTTATGGAACTGGAGGTGAAGTGGGCAGGAGAGACCAGAGCTTCCAAAATCGCCAGAATCCGTCAACAGATGAAAGAAGAGGGGGCAGATATTTTTATCCTGACTTCTCTCGATGATATTGCGTGGCTTCTTAATATACGAGGCAATGATATCCATTGTTGTCCGGTGGTACTTTCATATCTCATAATGACAGAAAAAGAGATTAAGCTTTTTGCCAACGAAAAGGCTTTTCAGGAGAAAGTACGCAGGAATCTGGAAGCGGACAGTGTGAGAATTTATCCTTATAATGAAGTGTATGCGTATGCACAGAAAATCAATAAAGAACAAAATGTTCTCATATCAGAGAAGTGTGTCAACAGTCGTCTGGTGAGCTGCATTCCAGAAAACGTTACGATTTTGGACAGGCCGAATCCGACTCTTCTGGCAAAGGCCGTCAAGAATCCTGTCGAGATGGAAAATGAACGGATCGCACATATAAAAGACGGTGTGGCAGTTACGAAATTTATCCACTGGATGAAGACGAAAGTTGGTGAAGAAAGAATCACGGAACTGAGCGCAGCAGAGAAACTTTATCAGTTTCGAAGTGAGCAGGCGAATTTCCTGGGAGACAGTTTTGATCCGATCATTGCTTATGGAATCCATGCGGCAATCGTTCATTACAGTGCCACAGAAGAGACAGATATTCCGCTGGAAGCAAAAGGAATGGTGCTTGCAGATACTGGCGGACATTATCTGGAAGGAACCACAGATATTACAAGAACGGTTGTGCTGGGACCTGTGAGCGAGAAGGAAAAGAAATATTTTACAGCAGTTCTCCGGGGAAATCTGAATCTGGCAGCAGCGAAATTTAAATATGGATGTACAGGTCTGAACCTTGATTATCTGGCAAGGGGGCCGCTATGGGAGCTTGGCGAAGATTACAATCATGGTACGGGGCATGGTGTGGGATACCTTCTGAATGTTCATGAAGGACCGAACAGTTTCAGGTGGAAAAATCTTCCGGGAAGTCCGGCACCAGTATTTGAAGAAGGAATGATAACTTCTGATGAACCAGGATATTATCTGGAAAATGAATTCGGAATCCGCCATGAAAATCTGCTACTCTGCAAAAAAGCAGAAAGGACTTCTTTCGGCCAGTTTATGTGTTTTGAGGAACTGACGATGGTGCCCTTTGATCTTGATGGAATTGATCCTGCGCAGATGACAGAGCGGGAGCGGGGTCTGCTTAATGTATACCATGAAAAAGTGTACAGAAATATATCACCATATTTAAGCGAGGAAGAAAAAAAATGGTTGAAGAGAGCTACCCGGAAAATATAAAAAGAGGTGAAAAAACAAAATACCGGCTTGCAAGATCCATGAAAGAATGTATGAAATCAACTTCCGTGGAAAATATTACTGTGAAACAGATCACAGAAAACTGCGGACTTACCAGACAGACTTTTTACCGCAATTTTCTGGATAAATATGATCTGATCAATTGGTATTTTGATAAACTTCTTGTAAAATCTTTTGAACACATGGGACAGGGAAAAACAGTTTATGATGCCCTTGTAAAAAAATTTACTTACATTCAGGAAGAACAGACTTTTTTTTCTGCATCATTCCGTTATGATGATCAGAATTCACTTAGGCAGCATGATTTTGAACTGATACTTGCTTTTTATGAAAATCTTATCTGTGAAAAAACTGGCAAAGTTCCGGAGGAAAATATTCATTATATGCTGGAAATGTACTGTCAGAGTTCCATTTATATGACTGTAAAATGGGTGACAGGAGAAGTTACATGTACACCGGAAGAACTGGCATCTATGTTGGTAGACGGCATGCCAGGAAAACTTACAGAATTATTTACGGAACTGGAAATCCTGAGCTGATTATTCCAAATTCACTGTATACAAAGGGAAATTAGATATGTTATGTAAAAATAAAATCAGGGTTTTGGCATTATTACCGAATTTAAATATATAAATTTGGAACTAATTTATAAAGTTACAGAGAATGTTACACTTGACAGTTTCTGTAACTTTATTTTTTATCTGAATATTGTTAATATAATGACAAACAGAAGGCCGAAAGGTCAAGAAAGGGATGTAATAATCATGGCAAACAGAATTAATTTAAATGGAACATCTTATCATGGAGCAGGTGCAATCGCAGAAATCGCAAATGAAGCAAAAGCTCATGCATTCAAAAAAGCATTTGTATGTTCTGATCCTGATCTGATCAAATTCAACGTAACAAGTAAAGTAACAGACATTCTTGAAAAAGAAGGTCTTGAATATGAAATCTATTCTGATATCAAAGCAAACCCGACCATCCAGAATGTACAGAATGGTGTGGCTGCATTCAAAAAATCCGGTGCAGATTATATCATTGCTATCGGCGGCGGTTCTTCTATGGATACAGCAAAAGCAATCGGTATTATCATTGCAAACCCTGAGTTTGAAGATGTAAGAAGTCTGGAAGGTGTGGCTCCTACAAAGAAACCATGTGTGCCGATCATTGCGGTTCCTACAACTGCAGGTACAGCAGCTGAAGTAACGATCAACTACGTAATCACAGATGTAGAGAAAAAACGTAAATTTGTATGTGTTGATCCACATGACATGCCGATCATTGCAGTTGTTGATCCGGAAATGATGTCCTCCATGCCAAAAGGACTGACTGCTTCCACAGGTATGGATGCCCTGACTCATGCAATTGAAGGTTATACAACAAAAGCTGCATGGGAAATGACAGATATGTTCCATCTGAAAGCAATCGAGCTGATTTCCAAATCTCTTCGCGGTGCAGTAGAAAACACAAAAGAAGGCCGTGAGGGAATGGCTCTTGGACAGTATATTGCAGGAATGGGATTCTCCAATGTTGGTCTTGGAATTGCACATTCCATGGCTCATACCTTAGGTGCTGTATATGATACACCACATGGTGTTGCCTGCGCTATGATGCTTCCGATCGTCATGGAATACAACCAGGAATGTACCGGTGAAAAATATCGTGAGATCGCACGTGCAATGGGTGTAAAAGATGTAGATTCCATGACTCAGGAAGAGTACAGAAAAGCAGCAATTGATGCTGTCAGAAAGCTTTCTGTCGATGTTGGAATTCCGACAAAACTGGAAGCTATCAAAGAAGAGGATCTGCAGTTCCTGGCAGAATCCGCACATGCAGATGCCTGCGCACCGGGAAATCCGAAAGATGCAAGCGTAGAAGATCTGAAAGATCTGTTCCGCAAGATTATGTAATGGATTTTGACCAAGTTGCTGTGAACGGAGTGAACAGTAACGATTCTCTCCTGTCATGTTCTGTATAAAAACCAATCATTTTACTTTTTTTTCTGACAGGTTTATTATATTATAAATACAAACAGATAATCAGTGTTTTGCAGATCAGGAGGTAGTTATTATGAAAATTGGTTTTATTGGCTGTGGAAATATGGCGACTGCCATGCTGAAGGGAATTCTGAAATGCGGTGAAGTGAAAAATGATGATATGATCGCTTCTGCAAAATCCGACAGGACACGTGAAAAAATTGAAAAAGAAATTGGAATTCACAAAGCAGATACAAATGTGCAGGTTGTTGAGTTTGCCGATGTTGTTTTTCTTGCAGTGAAGCCGCAGTTTCTGGAAGGTGTTCTTGATGAGATAAAAAGTCATGTACGTCAGGAACAGATCTTTATATCTATTGCACCGGGCAAGACTCTGAAATGGCTGGCTGAGCATCTTGGGGAAAAGACAAAAATTGTCCGTACAATGCCTAATACACCTGCAATGGTAGGCGAGGGAATGACGGGTCTCTGTGCAAATAGTCTGGTAACAGATGAAGATACAGAACTTGCTGTAAAACTCTGCAACAGCTTTGGCAAAACAGAGATCATTCCGGAGAATCTGATGGATGTTGTGACAGGAGTTTCCGGAAGCTCACCGGCATATGTATTTATGTTTCTTGAGGCAATGGCAGATGCAGCAGTTGCTGACGGAATGCCGAGAGCACAGGCATATAAATTTGCGGCACAGGCAGTACTTGGAAGTGCAAAACTGATGCTGGAAACAGGTAAACATCCGGGAGAACTGAAAGACATGGTCTGCTCACCGGCCGGAACAACGATTCAGGCGGTACGTATTCTGGAGGAAAAAGGACTGAGAAGTGCAGTGATCGAAGCACAGACGGCATGCGTAAAGAAATCAAGAGGAATATAAAAAAGAATTATTAAGATCAAAAAAGGAGTCATTGTCTGTGAAAGGCAGTGACTCCTTTTTGGGTAAGATACTGTAATATAAATTCAGGCTTTCTCAAAGGTGCTGACCTGATCCTGGATAAAAGTGATAAACTGCTGGGCAGCAGGTGAAAGGCTTGAAAATGAACGTATGCCAATTCCAAGCTCTCTGGAGAATCCCGGATCAAGCGGGAGTGCCTGGATCTGTGCACGGGCATTACCGATAACTAGATTGGGAAGAATACTGATTCCGAGATTATTGGCAACCATAGAAATAACGACGTGGTCATCCATGGAAGAAAAGCGGATATCAGGTTCAATTCCTGTTTCTTTCAGAACCTGATGAATATCATAGTCCACACCTTCAGCAGAAATGACAAAAGGTTTATCTGCCATAGCTTTGATTGGAAAAGATTTTCTTCCATTCATATCCATGTCTTTTGGAAGAATTGCCATTAGGGGATCTTCGTAGAGTCGGATCCATTCAAGAGAATCAACGTTCCATTTGCTGAGAAGGCCAAAATCTGCCCGGCTGTTTTCTACCCAGCCCACAATATCATCGGTGCCGCCTTCCAGAAGTTCAATTTCAATTCCAGGGTAGCTCTGCTGATAGGAATGGATGACTGTAGGAAGCCAGCTTCTTCCGATGCTTGCAAAAGATGCTATAGTCAGATGACCTGTGGTAAGACCGTTCAGAGAACTGATTGTCTGTTCCAGCTGTTCGTTTACTGAAAGAAGTTGTCGTACCAGTGGCAGGATCGCCTTTGCATTATGGGTGGGGACAACGCCCTGTTTCGTGCGTACAAAGAGAGGAAAACCAAATTCTGCCTCCATGGCCTTTAGTATATGGCTGACACCAGGCTGTGTATAGCCCATTCTTTCACCGCTTTTTGTGAAATTTCCTGTATCTGCAACGTCTGCAAAAAGCGCATATTTACTGATATCCATATAGAATTCTCCCTTCTTGTGGAGTGAATATTGTCAGGTATCACATATGAAAAAAGAGGACACACACAGGTGAGTCCTCCATTGGCTGTTGTTATTATAGCGGATTTTTATATCATTTGCAATATCTGATTTTTGATGAGAGGGTATAAGAAGTTGCTGTGAACGGAGTAAACAGTAACTATAATAAAACAGAATTACATATGTTGTTCCGGGGGCTCAAAGTGACTATATATGTTGCTATTGCAGGTATTCTTCTCGGAACTCTGCTGGGAGAGATTACAGGCTTTGCATTACAAACCAGAAGCAGAATTGCCAGAGGAATTGCGGGAGTATATATATGGATCATACGTGCAACTCCTCTGATTGTGCAGGCTCTGTATGTTTATTTTGTTATTCCGAAACTGACTGGATTCGATCTGAGCAGTAATACGGCCGGTATCATTGTTATCACGATCAACTCAGGAGCTTTTATTGCTGAGATTGTCCGGGGATCACTTGAAGGAATCGATCCGGGGCAGAAAGAAGCCGGACTTTCTCTTGGCCTGACACCGATGCAGAATTATGCAGCAATTAGTTTTAAAACTATTCAAGCATATACAACAGGAGCTATTTTTTATGTTGTCCTTATATCAATTCTGATCATTCTGCAGAAGCAGGTTGAAAGAAAAATCAGGGGGTAATGCAGATGATTAAAATAACAAATTTACAGAAAAGATTTGAATTGGAATAGCATTCAGGGAGGATTCTGTTTATATGGATAAATCCCTCAGGCTTATTTTTATCTGACTGTGAACACAGCACTTGGGGAAAATTTTTGCTCATAATTTAAATTTCTGAGAAGATATTCTCTGGATATGTCTCAAATCATCACTTCTAAGGTTCTGAAATTCACAGAACTTTGCTAAAAACGATACAGAAAACGTCAAACTCACCGCTTCGCGGTTCAGACAATCCGTTTTCTGCATCAACGCAAAAACCTGTTCATTAAGAACCTTAACGAAGTTCTTCAAGCGAGCCATACCAGAGAATACTCTCAGAAATTCTTTCTTTGGTTTTACTTTTTCTCTAACCTGCACCGCCCCTTACAGAGTGAGTAGCGGCAGAGCCGCAGGAGCGACCGTATTTTGTGAGAGGGGAATATACAGCCTGAAAAAATACGAACAACAGATTGGAGCGAATGTCTGCGCAGATTCCGTCGATGAGATTCAGGTTAGCTGATGCCACCGAGCCGCTGTCTGAGCCGTCAGGCGAGTTGCAGGCGAATGGCATCAAATAAGCGCCTGAAGCGAATCAGGAAGCCAGCAATATTCGTGAAAACTGTTGTTCAGTATTTGAAACCGGCGTAACAGGAATCCAATCATAAAGAAAAATAAAGATAATTAAAGAATTATAAAATGTCTTGAAACGAAAAAGAATACATGCTACCATAAAACAAAGCATATTTTCTTAAATTTCAAGGCATTTTTGCCGTCTGGTATTCTAAAAACATTTCAGAAATCCATGCTTTTAAATCCGTTAATTAAGTAAAAGCAGGAGGCCTGACTGGTGAAAAGAATAGTACATTATGCTCTATAACTCCTGCACAACAGGAGGTGCTGCCTATGGCAAAAAGAAAAAACCGTAAAGTAACTACAAAGAAAAAGAAAATGACGAAAGTGAATTTGAGGGCAAAACGAAATTACAAAGACACAGTCTTCAGAATGTTATTTTCGGATAAACGAAACCTGTTGTCACTTTATAATGCAATGAACAGGACTGCATACGACGATCCGGAAAAACTGGAGATAGTGACACTTGAGAATGCCATTTATATGGGAGTAAAAAACGATCTGGCATTTATTATTGATACAGGATTATTTCTATATGAACATCAGTCAACTTATAATGCAAATATGCCACTGAGGGACTTGTTTTATATATCCAGTGAGTATCAGGAACTGGTGGACCGGGAATCTTTGTATGCATCAAAAATACAGAAGATCCCTGCACCAAATTTCATTGTTTTTTATAATGGGACAGAAAAGAAAGATGAACGTTGGGAGAATTATCTTTCAGAAGCATATGAGAACTGTCCGAATGAACCAGGGCTGGAACTGAAAGTTATCACGTTTAATATTAATGAAGGTCATAATAAAGAACTGATGGAACAATGCCAGATTTTGGGAGAATATGCACAGTATGTAACAAAAGTACGGAATTATGCAAAAGATATAGAACTGGATTCAGCTGTAGAAAAGGCAGTAAATGAATGCATTCAGGAGGGAATCCTTGCAGAATTCCTTCGAAAGAATAAGGCGAGGGTTATTGCAATGAGTATATTTGAGTATGACAAAGAGCTGGAAGAAAAGAAATTACGGAAAGCAGAATTTGAGGCAGGTGAGATAAACGCAAAAAAAGAAATAGCTAATTCTTTTCATAAAATGGGATTGCCTGTGTCTAGGATTGCAGAAGGACTTAACGTATCGGAACAAAAAATCCTGGAGTGGATAAGTAAGGAATCCCGGTGATGGTTGGGAAAAATTTTTTCTCATAATTTAAATTTCTGAGAAGATATTCTCTGGATATGTCTCAAATCATCACTTCTAAGGTTCTGAAATTCACAGAACTTTGCTAAAAACGATGCAGAAAACGTCAAACTCACCGCTTCGCGGTTCAGACAATCCGTTTTCTGTATCAACGCAAAAACCTGTTCATTAAGAACCTTGACGAAGTTCTTCAAGCGAGCCATACCAGAGAATACTCTCAGAAATTCTTTCTTTGGTTTTACTTTTTCTTCAACCTGCACCGCCCCTTACAGAGTGAGTAGCGGCAGAGCCGCAGGAGCGACCGTATTTTGTGAGAGGGGAATATACAGCCTGAAAAAATACGAACAACAGATTGGAGCGAATGTCTGCGCAGATTCCGTCGATGAGATTCAGGTTAGCTGATGCCATCGAGCCGCTGTCTGAGCCGTTAGGCGAGTTGCAGGCGAATGGCATCAAATAAGCGCCTGAAGCGAATCAGGAAGCCAGCAATATTCGTGAAAACTGTTGTTAAGTATTTGAAACAGGCGTAACAGGAATCCAATCATAAAGAAAAATAAAGAAAAATAAAGATAATTAAAGATAATTAAAGAATTATAAAATGCCTTGAAACGAAAAAGAATACATGCTATCATAAAACAAAGCATATTTTCTTAAATTTCAAGGTATTTTTGCCGTCTGGTATTCTAAAAACATTTCAGAAATCCATGCTTTTAACCCCGCTAATTAAGTAAAAGCAGGAGACCTGACTGGTGAAAAGAATCTCTGCATCTTCTGTGTAACAGGAGTTTATGATGGGAGTAGCCCCGCATGCAGAGAGTGGGCTGGTAATGTTGTCCGGCGAAGAAACAGACCAGCAGGAATAATATAAAAAGAGAGGACATATGTTATGCAAACGAATCTCAGAGGCCTTAATATCAAATATGCATTCTGCAATATAGGATACTTGTTTCTCATTGTTGGGACTATGGGGTATGCTTACAACTATCTTTCGCAATGTGGCTTTTCAGATGGCGTGGCTGGTACAGTCATGGCTGTTACAAATCTGCTCGGTGCAATTGGCGGGCCTGTTGTAGGTGATATTATTGATCACAATCGTACCGTTTCACAAAAAACATTTATTCAAGCGTCTTCAATTATTATTATTGCAGCATCTGTTTTATTGCTGGTAGTTCCTAAAACAGCGGTGCTTATTTTTCCGCTTTGCATTATTTCTTTTGCACTGGCTTCAATTGTGATGCCGTTGTTTAATGGAATGGCATTTATCTATGATAAAATCGGGGGCAGGATCAATTACGGACTCTGCCGTGGTCTGGGCTCTGGTGCTTTCGCAGTAGGCTCTGCTGTACTTGGCCGTATGTGGTCAGGTCTTGGCAATGCAGCATTGCCCGTGTGGGTAGTTTTTTCAGCAGTTATTACCCTTGTATCCGTGACTACGATGCCTGTTGTATCTAAGAATGTTGTAAAGGCTGATAGGCAGGAGAATGGTCAGGAGGCAATCTCTCTTGGCGGTTTCTTTGGAAAATATCATTATGTGACTATTGCGGCAGTTGCAGTTACCTGTATCTATGTGGGGCATTATATTATCAACAATTACATGGCAAAGATTGTGGAGATGCTTGGGGCATCTAATATAGAGACTGTACAGGGCAATGCGATGTTTATTGCTGCCATGTGTGAAATTCCGGCAATGTTTGCATTTGCTTTGCTTCTCAGAAAGTTTGGTATTAATCGAATTATGGTTGCTGCCACATGCTTTTTCGCACTCAAAAACAGCATTACTTTCTTTTGTACAAGTGTAGGAATGCTGTATATGGCTTCTGCTTTGCAGATAGGTGGTTACGCAGTTCTTATTCCGGGGGTTGTTTATTTTGCCAATCAGTATGTGGCAGAAGTCGATCGAAATAAAGGACAGGCACTTTTCACATCGGTTATGACAGCTGGCAGTCTTATTGCCAGTTTCGTTGGCGGATGGCTATTCTCCCTGACTTCTACGCGTTTTGTACTGGGTGTTGGTGCAGTTGTGAGTATAGTTGGGGTACTGCTTATATTTGTTGCGATTCACGGACTTGTAGGAGAAAACAGGGATAAAGTGGAAGATGAGGCATTAGATAAGTAAGGAATCCCGGTGAGGTTGGGGAAAAGTAATAGCTGTATAATATATAAATTTCTGAGTAGTATTCTCTGGATATGTCTCAAATCATCACTTCTAAGGTTCTGAAATTCACAGAACTTTGCTAAAAAACGATGCAAAAAACGTCAAACTCACCGCTTCGCGGTTCGGACAATCCGTTTTCTGCATCAACGCAAAAACCTGTTCATTAAGAACCTTAACGAAGTTCTTCAAGCGAGCCATACCAGAGAATACTCTCAGAAATTTTTTCTTTGGTTTTACTTTTTCTTCAACCTGCACCGCCCCTTACAGAGTGAGTAGCGGCAGAGCCGCAGGAGCGACCGTATTTTGTGAGAGGGGAATATACAGCCTGAAAAAATACGAACAACAGATTGGAGCGAATGTCTGCACAGATTCCGTCGATGAGATTCAGGTTAGCTGATGACATCGAGCCGCTGTCTGAGCCGTTAGGCGAGTTGCTGGCGAATGGCATCAAATAAGCGCCTGAAGCGAATCAGGAAGCCAGCAATATTCGCTCCAATCTGTTGTTCAGTATTTGAAACAGGCGTCAAATATCATTTTCTCAGTTTGTTCAGTATTTGAATCAGGTGTCAGATATCAGCAGATATCAGGCTCTTGACACACAAAACAATCTGGCGTATACTGGACGGGTAAATGAACAGGGGAGCTTGTACAGGCAGGCTGAGAGGAAGTAATCAACTTCGACCCATATACCTGATTTGGATAATGCCAACGTAGGAACGAACGTATACGATAACTTTACGGGAGATGCCTTGGCATCTCCCTTTTTCTTTATCTGAACAGGAACTACAACTAAATACAGAAACAGTGAGAGTGAACAGAGTTCATGAAGGGGTGCACCACCGCGGGTGTATTACTTTGTGAACTCTTTTTTATGCCAAAATATGCAAGAGAAGCTGCCACCTACATGACCTGCCACTGGCAGCTCATTACGGATGCTTTGGCAACTGGCAGGTTCTCTGTACTATAAAACCCTGTCTGACAACAGTTCAGACAGATAAGTTCACTCTTACCAGAAAAAGGAGGAGCTTACAATGATCAAAGTAAACGGAAAAACAAAAACCCTGGACAAACCAATGACAGTTACAGAATATCTGGAAACAAATTCCTATGTACCTGCAACAGTGGCAATCGAATTAAATGAAGAAATCCTGGAAAGAGAACTCTATGAAAAAACAATACTGAAAGAAGGAGATACCATGGAAATCGTACAGTTTATGGGAGGCGGAAGCGGCCTTCAGAAAGAAGACAAACTTGTGATCGGAGGACATGAATTTACCTCCAGATTCATACTTGGAAGCGGCAAATTTTCACTTGATCTGGTTAAAGCCTGTGTAGAAAAAGCCGGGGCACAGATTATTACACTGGCTCTTCGAAGAGCAAATGAAGGAGGACTTGCAAATATCCTGGATTACATACCAAATGATGTAACACTTCTTCCAAACACATCAGGAGCAAGAACAGCAGAAGAAGCACTCCGTATTGCAAGATTATCCAGAGAACTTGGCTGTGGAAACTTCGTAAAAGTAGAAGTAATCCATGATTCAAAATATCTTCTGCCAGATAATTATGAAACCATACGGGCAACAGAAATGCTTGCAGATGAAGGTTTTGTCGTAATGCCATATATGTATCCGGATCTTAATGTTGCAAGAGATCTGGTAAATGCAGGCGCAGCCTGCATCATGCCGCTTGGTTCCCCGATCGGATCTAATAAAGGAATCTGCACAAAAGAATTTATCCAGATTCTGATCGATGAAATTGATCTTCCGATCATTGTAGATGCAGGAATCGGAAGACCGTCTCAGGCATGCGAAGCAATGGAAATGGGTGCATCGGCAGTTATGGCAAACACAGCAATCGCAACAGCAGGAGATGTGGAAGCAATGGCAGAAGCATTCAAAAAAGCAATCGAAGCAGGACGCAGTGCTTATCTTTCAGGTCTTGGAAGAACCCTGGACAAAGGTGCCAGCGCATCATCACCACTGACAGGATTTTTGAGAGACTAAAGAAGGGAGAGCAGAAAAGTAATGAACACAGCAGAAAAAACAAAAGAAGAACATGGAGACCATTTTAACGACAGTATTGTAAATGAAGTGATACTGGAAGATATGAAAAAGAATCGCATCGACCATATGAAATATCTTCCGGGAATGGAAAAACTGGAAGACTCTGATGTAATGGATCAGGTGATCGAAGCGATGAATGCCTACGATTATGATCAGTATACAGAAGCAGATGTACGACGTGCACTGCAACATGATAACCGCACGATCGAAGATTTTCAGGCGCTGCTTTCACCGGCTGCACTGCCACTTCTGGAAGAGATCGCACAGGCTGCAAGAGTGGAAACAAGAAAACATTTCGGCAACAGCGTTTATATGTTTACACCTATATATATAGCCAATTACTGCGAAAATTACTGCATTTACTGTGGATTTAACTGCCACAACAAGATTCGCCGTGCACAGCTGAATCCAGAAGAAATTGAAAAAGAAATGGCTGCGATCGCTTCCACAGGATTACAGGAAATCCTGATCCTTACAGGAGAAAGCAGGGCAAAATCAGACGTGAAATACATAGGTGAAGCCTGCAAAATCGCACGAAAACATTTCAAGGTAATCGGACTTGAAGTATATCCTATGAATTCAGATGAGTATCATTATCTTCATGAATGCGGAGCTGACTATGTGACAGTTTTCCAGGAAACATATAATTCAGACAAGTACGAAACACTTCATCTTGCAGGCCATAAAAGGATCTTTCCATACAGACTTAACGCACAGGAACGTGCATTAAAAGGCGGCATGAGAGGAGTTGGGTTTGCAGCACTTCTGGGTCTTGATGACTTCCGGAAAGATGCATTTGCGACAGGATACCATGCATGGCTTTTGCAGAGAAAATATCCTCATGCGGAGATTGCTTTTTCCTGCCCGAGACTCCGCCCGATCATCAATAATGACAGAATTAATCCAATGGATGTGCATGAACCGCAGCTTCTTCAGGTAGTCTGTGCATACAGACTTTTTATGCCGTTTGCGAGCATCACAGTGTCTACAAGAGAGTGTGAAAGAGTAAGGGATAATCTTGTAAATATAGCTGCAACCAAGATATCAGCAGGAGTCAGCACCGGCATCGGAAGCCATGTGGAAGAAATTGAAGACAAAGGAGATGACCAGTTTGAAATCTCTGACGGAAGATCTGTAGATGAAGTCTATAATGCCCTTCTGAAAAACGGACTTCAGCCGGTAATGAATGACTATGTGTATCTCTGATGAATTAAAAAATGCAATTGCTGTTTCAAACAGAAGCCTCTGTACAAGACCATTTATGGAACAGCTGGAACGTGTATGCAAATACCATCCCCAAGCACTGATACTGCGTGAAAAAGATCTGTCGCAAAAGGAATATGAAGTACTTGCAAAGCAGACACTTGAGTTATGTAAAGAATATCAGGTGCCCTGTATCCTGCACACTTATATAGATGTGGCAGAAAAATTCTCACATAGAATGATTCATCTGCCACTTCCACTCCTTGAAAAATACAGCGGCCGACTTCATGATTTTCAGACAGTTGGCTGCTCTGTTCATTCAGTTGAAGATGCTCTGAAAGCAGAAAAACTGGGTGCGACATACCTTACGGCTGGCCATGTTTACACGACAGACTGTAAAAAAGGTCTGCCGCCAAGAGGATTGGACTTTCTGAAAAATGTATGTGAAAAAGTAAGCATTCCAGTATATGCCATAGGTGGAATACATATTGGAACGGGACAGATGGAAGAGGTAATGAAATGCGGTGCAAAAGGCGGTTGTATTATGTCTGAGATGATGAAATTGTAATTGCATAGATTATAGAAAAAGTGTAAATCCTGTATTAAGTGGACTCCCGGACATTATGTCCGGGAGTCTTTGACTTCACTGATTGTTTTTGAACATGCGGATCAGATAAAGGATCACACCTGTAACCAGCATAACAGGGATCAGGACGCTTAGAACTGTAAAAAGCAGGATTAGTACGACAGCTGCTATCAGGATTACTGCAAGTTTACCGTGCCATGTAGAAAGATCAATTTTAAAGCTATGATGTCTGACTGTGCCGGTGTCGGAATTACTCTGTTGGTAATCAGAAACAGTTTTGGCATAAGGTGAACGGCCGGAACCTGATTCCTCAGTCTCTGTATCAAGAAGTGTCCGTGCGATAAGGCGCGGGTCGCCAAGCTCATTCAGAATGTCAGATTCTGTTCGACCGGTACGCTGTTGTTCTTCTATATAATTACGATAATACTGTACATGTGCGGCAATATTTCCTTCCGGCATCTGACCGGAAAGATGCTCATATAAAATATCAAGAAATTCTTTTTTATTCATATCAGATACTCCATAATGATTTGAAATTTGTGTTATATTCTATCACAAAGACGGGCACAGGCAAAGATGGTTAAGTATAAAATTTCTATAAACCCCGGTCCTGGTTCAAACCCGAGGCTCCGTGGAAAAATAAATATTTGGAAATTGTCTGGTAAGGAAAATGGTCCTGTGCTGCAATCTGCTGACCTCTGCAGGAGAACGCAGAAATACTTAGGAGGCAGACTGGCTGTGTTATGTATCAAAAATATATTGTTTGAGCCGAAGGCGAGTTATATATTTTTGATGCATGTATTTAACAGACAGATTGTATCCTTAGTATTTCCGGTCTCCGAAGCCGTTAACTGATTGCAGCACAGGACCATTTGAATTATACAGAAATTACGAAATTAGTTATCATTTTCCAACGGAAACAGGTTACCTTCCTGTAAACACCGCTACGCTTCTGGCTCTCATCATAAACTCCCCGTCAATTCTGACATCTTCTCCTTCAGGGTAACAGTATTTCCCGTTTTCATCGCCATAAGTATTCACACTCAGATACCATGCGGCTCTGCCGTGAAGGTCTGGCAGAGTAATAGTGACATCTTCCCAGAAAGTATTAACGGAGATACAGACAAGATCATCGCGTCCGATCTCTTTGTTATATCCGGCAAAACAGACAGAAAAAGTTCTTGCATCTTTCGGGATATCCACTTCTTTTGCGTTTATATTATGAGTGTGGATAGGGTCGATACCACAGACGGCATCCGGCAGTTTCTTGTGGATAACAGGATGAGATTTACGATAGGCGATCATAAATTTAAAAAACTCAAAAAGGTCACGGTTCTTTTCGAGCATCCGCCAGTCAAGCCAGGAAGTGATATTATCCTGACAGTAGCTGTTGTTATTGCCGAATTTCGTGTTTCCAAATTCATCACCGGAAAGAAACATAGGTGTACCGCGGCTGCACATAAGAACTGCACAGGCATTGCGTATCATACGGTGGCGAAGCATGAGGACTGCCGGGTCATCGGTATCTCCCTCTGCACCGCAGTTCCAGCTGCGGTTGTCACTTGAACCATCTGTGTTATCCCAGCCATTGGCCTCATTATGCTTGTTATTATAAGAATACAGGTCATAAAGAGTAAAACCGTCGTGACAGGTGAGAAAATTCACACAGGAATTATAGCCGGCATAATTGCTTTTGTTGTTGTCATAATAACCACCATACAGGTCACCTGATCCGGAAATACTCCAGGCAGCATCCCATGCGTTCCAGGAGTCTCCCTTGAGATAGCTGCGAAGAGCATCTCTGTAACGTCCGTTCCATTCAGCCCATCGTCCGCTTGCAGGAAAACTTCCTACCTGATACAGGCCGCCGGCATCCCATGCTTCTGCAATCAGTTTGACATTGCTGAGAATCGGATCTTCAGCAAGCGTACGGAGAAGTGGCGGATTATTCATTGGTGAGCCGTCTTCATTGCGGCCAAGAATACTTGCAAGATCAAAACGGAATCCGTCAACGCGATAATTAACAGTCCAGTAACGGAGGCATTCAAGAATCAGCTGCTGTACAACCGGATGGTTGCAGTTCAGTGTGTTTCCACACCCGCTGAAATTATAATAATAGCCTTCAGGAGTGAGCATGTAATAAATATTATTGTCAAAACCTTTGAAACTGAAAGTTTTGCCAAGTTCGTTGCCCTCAGCGGTGTGATTAAATACTACATCAAGTATTACTTCAATCCCGTTTTCATGGAGTGTCTTGATAAGTGCTTTCAGTTCAGTTCCTTCCTGATTGTGTTCGTTTGCTGCAGCATAGCTGCTGTTTGGTGCAAAAAATCCTACTGTATTATATCCCCAGCATTCCAGAAGATGCGTTCCATTGACAGTACGTGAGTTCATGGTTTCATCGAACTCAAAAATCGGCATCATTTCAACAGCATTGATTCCAAGCTCTTTGAGGTAGGGGATTTTTTCCATAAGACCTGCAAAAGTTCCTCTATGTTTAACACCGGAAGAGGGGTGGTGTGTAAAATCACGGATATGAAGTTCATAAATGATAAGATCACAGAGCTCGTTTTTTGATTGTGGCATATCTCCCCAGTCAAAGTGATCTTTGACAACACGTGCATGATAAGTATGATCCCATCTGATTCCCCAGGTACGCTGCCCCGCAACTGCTTTGGCATAGGGATCCAGAAGAATTTTGGTTTTGTCAAAAATAAGTCCCTTCTCCGGCTGATAAGGACCGTCCACACGATAGGCATACTCAAATTCATCTATATTCAGACCATAGACGATCATGGAATAAACATCACCGATCTTATATGCTTCCGGGAAAGGAAGAATAGCAAAAGGTTCTTCCTGCGCACGGTGAAAAAGAAGCAGTTCACAGGAAGTACCTCCACAGGTATGAATCGTAAAATTAACACCATTATGCAGAGGGGTGGCACCGTTCAGGTCGTAGATGCCCGGGCGGACAGGAAAACCGGAAATTTCAGCCATCGGAGCAGATTCATAAGGATGATCAGATACAAATTTTTGATGATAGGATTTCATTCGTTTTCTCCATTTCTGTTGCGTTACAGTATTCTGCCTGTAAAATTATTCAAGAAAAAGTTTCTCACATTTATCAAGTATGTCTTTGTTACGGCTGTCGTAATCTACATTCATCGGCCGGATTTTTCCGGCAGCAAACATTTCCATTCCCTGAACGATTCCGTCTTCGCTGTCAGGAAGGAGAGTGCCGCCGTATTGTTTCAGGAATGAACGGGCGCCGTTTACATCGCAGGCCGCAGCCGGGATTCCAAGCACATCTGCCTCTGGCACAACGAGAACCTGCCCCTCATAAAAAGAAGAAAGAATAAAAAAGTCACAGGAGGCCAGAACTGGCATGGGATTGCTCATAGATTTCAGAAGAATCACATGGTCGCTGCATGACAGGGTGCGTGCAAGTTCGCAGGTAGATTCATAGAGCGTCCCCATTCCACCGATGATGATCAGCCAGGTATCCTGATGATTTTTCCAGAAGCGGTCAAAAGCCTTCAGCAGTCGTTTATGTCCTTTTTCAGGAGAATAACGTCCGATATTGATAAATTTTCGTTCGGAACCTGACAGTACGTTTCTGAGTGTTTCAAGAGAAACTGTTGACTGCGTTTCCGGATCAAAATCAACTGGCATCGAGGCACGCTGCCGGATGTTGTCTACATCCATATAGTTGGCGATAACCTGGATGTTGTCAGGATACCCGCCAATACGTTCTACGGCAGGACGGATATCCTCTCCGACAGGAACGACATGGTCATAAGTCCGGTAAGCATGGGCAAGCAGAGGACGGCTGGGATTATGTTTGGAGGCAATTTCTTTTTCCATATCATTGTGTACCCATACAGTCCGTATACAGGGAGCCTGTTCAAAAAGTGCAAGCATGTAATTTTCGTAACCATCGAAATGGACTACATGGTCAAAGGCCGCAAAGCCGAAATGCTTTTTCCATTCACGTTTATATGCTTTCTGAAGGCGGTTTCTGATGCCAAAAGAAGTGATTCCCCATTTCAGATAACACAGCTGGGCTATTCCGGTGAGAATATCGAGATTCATTTCAGTTGCCAGCGGGTAATAGTGATAACCTTCAGGGATTCCGTTTAACCGTTCCGGATCTTCTTTGATCGAAGGGGAGCGGAAAGAAACATAATATTCACATTTGCTTCGATCCAGATTGCGGAGCAGGCTGAAATAAGCTGTAGTGATGCCGTTGGGTTTCAGGCTTCCTGCATAGAGCAGGACTTTTTTCTTCTTTGTACCGGGCATTTTGTATTCATTGCAGGCGTTCTCATGAAGAAGAATATGGCGACAGATACAGGAGGTTGCTTCTGCACGTTCATAAGTACAGTATTTTTCCAGAAAAGCCCTGTCAGGACAGCCGGAATGTTCCTGAAGTTCTGCGGCAATTTCTTCAGGAGAAGATACTACAGGAAACGGATATCCGATGATGTCTTCGTACATTCCACGTTCGCTGAGATATTCTTCTCTGTCATAGGCAAAAAGAATAATCTTGCGTCCGGTGTTGGCATAATCGTACATGACACTGGAATAATCCGTGATCAGCACATCGCAGGCATTCAGTACTTCGTAAGTGTCGTATTCAGAAGGAAAACTGCGGATGTGTTTGTAATTATCCACGGGAAGCAGATTCTGAACAAAAGGATGTAATTTTACCAGAAGGATCTGATTATCTTCAAGGAGATGATCAAGCCTGGAAAGATGATCACGAACCTGTGAAATATATTCTTCTTCTTTTACAGAGTCAGATCTGCCGCGGAAGGTGGGCATGTAGAGGCTGAGCTGACAACCCTCAAATCCCAGGTTTTCTTTCATTTTCAGACCACGGTCACCGTCAAAGAATACGGTATTTCTTGGATAGCCTTCACGGAGGACAGTGCCCTGAAAAAGTTCTCTGAGGTTATAAGCATCGGACATTTTTTCTTCCATAAACACGTTTGGAAAAACCAGATAATCTGCCATCAGAAGATTTCGCATGACATTACCTGTATCATATCGTTCAGCCGGATTGTCCTGCCCCATTTTTTTGAGAGGAGTTCCATGCCATACATTAAGGATAACCTGACCCTCCTTTTTTATATAGCGTCCGGGAAATGTTGTATCTGTGATCAGATAACCGGCTTTTGATAAATGATAATAATAAGGAAGCGTTCCTGTCTGTACAATGGAATCCGGTTTCAGGTGATAATGATTGAGTTTTCTGAGAATTGCGTCACGGTGATTTTTGTGTACTGCCAGAACAATACGAAAACCCTTGTATTCCGGAAGGCTCAGTTCCTGTAAAATTGCAAGAATATTGCTCTCCAGAGCAAGTCCGCTTCTGGATACAAGAAGAATTTCACCCGGATCAACGGAAGTTTTTTCATAAAATGTATTGTATAAAGGGTACCAGGTACCACTTTTCAGCTTGCGGATTATTTTCTGTGTAAGTGCCATATTGCCTCTTTTCTGTTATATATCGTGGTTTTTACAAATGATTATAGATTATAGCATAAATAAATACAGGTGTGCAAAAAAACTCCCGCCGGCAGATGCGACAGGAGCTTTTTGCGTTGCTGTGAACAGTTACAATTAAAGATCATTGGTAAGATGTAATTTATCAAGGATATAGAATATCAGGCTCAGAGCCATGGCAACTACGCATGCAAGGACCATTCCTGTAAGTTTGACATTCCCGAGGTTCAGGGAAATACCGGAAAGACCGACAATAAAAACTACGGAGGTCAGTGCCAGGTTGCGGGATTTACTGTAGTCAACCTGATTGTCAACAAGCATACGAAGACCGGAAGTTCCGATCATACCATAGAGCAGGAAGGAAATTCCTCCGATAACCGGGCCCGGAATGGTATTTATCAGTGCAGCAAGCTTGCCGAGGAAGGAGCAGCAGATAGAAAGAACTGCAGCACCGCCGATAACCTGAACACTATAGACCTTTGTCATTGCCATAACGCCGATATTTTCGCCGTAAGTAGTAGTCGGTACGGAACCGAGAAGACCAGATACTGTTGTTGAAAAGAAATCTGCAAAAAGAGAACGGTGAAGCCCCGGATCTTTCAGGAGATCTTTTCCTACGATCTTACTTGTGACGATCTGGTGGCCAATGTGTTCTGAAGTTACCAGAAGCAGAGCCGGAAAAATCGTCAGGATAGCATCGAGATTGAATTTTGGCTGCTGGAAATTAGGCAGTGCAAAAAATGCAGCTTCTTTTACAGCGGTAAAATCAAGGATACCACAGGCAGCAGCTGCAATATATCCGGCAATGATCGCAATCAGGATCGGAATAACAGACAGAAAACCACGGAACAGGATCTGTCCGAATACAGCCACACCAAGGGTGATCAGAAAAACGATAACGTTTTTCATATTAATATTTTCATCAAGAAGACCTGCTGTACTGGCTGCGCTTCCGGCAAGTTCAAGACCAATAAGTGCAACAACCGGTCCCATTGCAGCTGTAGGCAGCACAATGTCGATCCAGTCTGTACCGCACTGGCGTATGATCAGTGCAACCAGCATTCCTGCGATACCGAGTACAACAAAACCGCCGAGTGCATACTGATAACCAAATTTACTGGCAACGAGAAGCCCAGGCGACAGAAATGCAAAACTGGAACCAAGGTAAGCAGGCGCCCTGCCTTTTGTAATAAGAATAAAAAGTAGTGTACCGATACCGTTCATGAGAAGTACGATGGCAGGGTTGATCCCAAACATAAAAGGAACCAGCACGGATGCACCAAACATTGCAAACATATGCTGAATACTAAGAGGAATCAGCATGTTGACCGGGACTTTTTCCTGTACCTGAATAATCTTTCTCTCCACTTAAACCCTCTCTTTCTCATCTGCTTCTGCAGATGAACCCAAATTTGTATCAATTATAGCACAGGTTCTTGTGGATTACTATTTGAAAAATATGTTATTTATAAAACAAAGGTATAAAAAAGCCAAAAAAACATGGCGCAAACAGGATATTTATTGTATAATATAGTGATTTTGGAAAAAAGCAAGGAATATTTGGCTTGTTTTTCAGCATAAATAAAAGTTGACGCATCTGTCTGGAGAAGGTAAACTTTATACCAGTACAGCAGAAAGGATACTATGAAATGGCAGTAATTGATTTCCACTCTCATATCCTTCCGGGAATTGATGACGGTGCCAGAAATCTGGATGTATCGCTGGCAATGCTGGAAAAGATAAGAGAACAGAAGATAGATTATATGGCAGCAACACCGCATTTTTATGCATCGCAGGATCGTATAGAGAAGTTTCTTGATAACAGAGAAAGGGCCTGGGATGCGTTTTGGAATGTAATTCAGCAGAAAAATATCAAGGATCGTCCGAAATTTTTGCTGGGAAGTGAAGTTGCTTTTTTTGACGGAATCAGTAGAGCAGATGAAATTGACAGACTTACTTTGGGAAATACAGGGATACTGCTTCTGGAGATGCCGTTTGAACCATGGACGGACAGAAACATAAAAGAAGTCAGATATCTTATTGAAGAAAGAAAGCTTCGCATACTGCTTGCTCATCTGGAACGTTTTGTCTGGATACCCGGAAACAAAAAAGCAGTGCAGAAGATACTGGAACTTCCTGTTTATGTGCAGATCAATGCAGAGTGTTTCCTTGACTGGAGACACAGAAGAGCTATTATAAAAATGTTCAGAGATGGAGTTGCACATGTACTCGGCAGTGACTGTCACGGAATACACAGAAGAGTGCCAAATCTTTCGGAAGGCAGATCAGTTCTGGAGAAAAAAGCCGGAACAGAGCTGCTGCAGAGAATTGATAAGCAGGGACAGGAACTTCTGGCAGGAGCTGATATAATATAACTGGTGGAGGAAGACAGAATGTCAAAAAAAACTACAATAATTGCAAGCATTGTTTTATTTGTGATTCTGGCAGCACTGATGGTCTGTGAAGTAAAAAATCCTACAGGCGGTCAGGCACTTTTGAAGAACCTGTTTTAACCGAACCAAGTAACTCCCCTGCTTCAATTGCGAAAAGCAATAAGCAGTGGGTGGGGACTTGCTTGTATCAGGAGGAGTGCGAGCTCCTTCTGATAAATTGCGAAGCAGTTATTCGGTTATGAGCAAGTAGCAAAGCGGATTGCGAATATCCGCTTGACGAGACAGAAGAAAGGAATATATGGCCAGATACAGAAAAAATCAGGACAAAAAAAGACTGTACAGAGGTCTGGGTATTGCAGCTGCAGTACTGGCAGCGGGAATTCTTTTTGTTGTTGTACTGCTGGGAGCAGCAGACAGGGTTTCCGTCGGTGGTTCTGATAAAAGTGAAAAACAGCAGAAGATCACATATAAAGGGGAGACATACGTTCCTAGAGGAAATCTGGAAACTTATCTGATCGCAGGTATTGATGCATCAGGTAAAGTCCAGAATGCAAAAGAATATGATGGAACAGGCCAGTGTGATGTGCTGGTTGTGATCGTCCGTGACAGAAGTACGGATATGTGTCAGCTTCTTACCATTGACAGAAATACGATTACAGCGGTTAAGAGTCTGGATGATGACGGCACTTACGAGGCAACGACAGATATTCAGCTTTCACTTGCACATTCAATGGGACTTGATCAGAAGGTAAGAGCTGAGAATACAGTAGATGCTGTGTCAAACCTTCTGGGCGGACAGAAGATTGACATGTATGCGATGGTCAACATGAGTGCCATTCAGGTAGTTAATGATATGGTAGGCGGTGTCACTGTCACAATCGAAGATGACTTTTCAGAGAGAGATCCTTCCCTGAAAAAAGGTGAAACAGTGACTCTTATGGGTGAACATGCAGAGAATTATGTGCGTGGAAGAATGGATGTTGCAGACGGAACCAATCAGAACCGTATGAGCAGACAGAATACATATGAAGAAGCTTTTAAACCGGCTTTCCGTTCCAAATGCCAGGAAGACAGCAAGTTTCCGCTTGAGGTCTATCATGCACTGGAAGATTATATGACCACGAATATCAGTGCGAAGAAATTCAGCCGTCTGGCAATTCTTATGTCAGATGAAAAAGAAGATACAAGGGTTTCCATAGATGGAACTTATGGCCTTGATGAACTGGACTGGCAGACGTTTACGCCGGATAAGGACAGCCTTCAGGAGGCAATTCTTCAGTTGTTTTATGAGAAAGAAAAGTAACAATATTTTCGGACTGAATGCCCGATGATAAATAAGGAGAAAAACTATGAATCAGGAAAACATGCAGGAAAACATGAATGAAGAGATGGAAATAGACCTGCTGGATCTGGCATACATGCTGCTGGATCACTGGCACTATATCCTGCTCTGTCTGCTTGCCGGAGCATTGCTTTTGAATGCATATGCTTTTTTCGGTATCGAACCAACATACCAGTCCACATCAAAACTTTATGTGGTGTCAGCGTCAGATGATTCAGTGGTCAACTTAAGTGACCTTAATCTGGGTACCTCTCTGACAGCGGATTATGAAGAACTGATGCTCAGTTATCCGGTACTGAACCGTGTGATCGATGAACTGAATCTCGATATGACCTATGATCAGCTTCAGGGACTTTATTCACTGAATAATCCTACAGATACCCGTGTACTGCAGATTACGGCAACAACAACGGATCCGCAGCTTTCCATGGATCTGGCAGAGACTATGGCAGAGGTAGCAGTTTCCTATCTGCCTGAGACTATGAGTACGCTTGCTCCGAATATTGCACAGCATGCAAAACTTCCGGAATACAAGGCAGCACCGAGCTATATGAAATATACTCTGATGGGGGGACTTCTGGGACTGATCCTCTGCTGTGGAGTTCTTATTGTGAGATATCTTATGGATGATACCATTCATACAGCAGATGATATGGAGAAGTATTTTGGCCTTGTACCGCTGACAACGATTCCTGACAGTGACAGGGTAGAAGATATGGAGGAAGCTTATTACGGAAGCAGTAAGAAAAGGAGAAAGAAAAAATGAATGAATTACAGATTACATTTCCGGAGCTCCCATATGCTGTAGAAGAAGCTATGAACCGTCTCCGTATCAATATTAAATTCTGTGGAAAAAATACAAGAAAGATTCTTCTTACCAGCTGTCTTCCAAATGAAGGTAAAAGTACGGTAGCTGCATATCTCTGGAAAATGCTTGCAGAAGCAGGATTTCCTACAGTGCTGGTAGATGTTGACCTTCGTAAGTCTGTTATGATGAAAAGGCTGCAGGCCGATTATACAGATGCCAAAGGTCTGAACCATTATCTTTCAGGACTGGCTGAATATGATGAAGTAGTATACAAAACAAATATTGAAAATGGATATATTGTTCCGTGTACACAGCTTCTTGAGAATCCGTCTCCGCTTCTGGAAGATGCAAGATTCCGTGAATTGCTGGATACACTGGCCGGGAAATTCCGTTTTGTTATTATTGATACTCCACCGCTTGGAAGTGTTTCCGACGGTGCCCTGATCGCCTCCATGTGTGATGGCGCAGTACTGGTCGTAAGAGCAGGAGAGACTTCCAGAACGATTATTCGTCAGTCTCTTTACGAGATCCGTCAGTCAGGCTGTAAACTTCTCGGAACAGTTCTGAACCGTGCAGAGACTGCAGGAAGAGCTTATGGAAAATATGGTAAGTATGGAAAATACGGAAACCATTATGGATATGGTTATGGATACGGCTATGAACCGGATAAAAAGAAAAAAGAAAAAAAAGACAGGTAACGTCGTGAAAGGCGATTACATACAGCAACTATTTGTTTTATAACCCGGATAAATGGGTCTGCGTGGGGAGGGCCGTTTATTGATATGTTTTTTTGTGTGAAGGAGTTGAGTCAAATGAAGACATTTAAAAAGCTTGCAGTTGTTATGCTTGCTGTTATGGTATTATTTACTATGACAGTTCCGGCTATGGCAGCATCAAGTTCACCGGCTAAACAGACTTTTACAACAGCGACACTGAAAAAGAAAACTGCTACTTATACTGGAAAAACCAAGAAACCGGCGATCAAAACCGTTAAAATGACAAAGAAAAACGGTAAAAAAGTTACTCTTAAAGCTGGAAAAGATTATAAAGTAGTATATCCAAAGAACATGAAAAAAGCTGGTACTTACAAGATCAAAATCAAAGGTATCGGTAAATACAGCGGATATACAAAAACTTTAACTTATACAATCAAACCGGCTAAACAGAAAGTAACTGTTTCCAAGAGCACGATTTCTGTTAGCAAAAAATCAGTTAAGAAGAAAGCTTATTCTCAGACTGTAAAAGTTACCAAAAAAGCTGGTAAGGTTACATGGACATCCAGTAACCCGAAGGCAGTTAAAGTCAGCAAAAAAGGTAAGATCACAGTTGTAAAAGGTGCTCCAAAAGGTACATACACTGTAAAAGTTACTGTTAAGGCTGCAAACTACAAAAAAGTTACAAAGACTATCAAAGTAAGAGTTAGATAATAACTCCGCTTTGATTTAAAGAAGTTCCCTGACCACGCAGGGAGCTTTTTTAGTTTGATATTATGTAAAATGTATTGCTTTTTTGGAAACTTTATATTATAATCTTTGATGTAAAAAGAATTTACCCTTCAAAAATTTTTTTTACATAACCCCTTATTTAATTATTTATACTCCCCTTGAAAACCCCGGTAGCTCCCCTACCGGGGTTTTCTCTGTTCATTCATAAAAAATGAATAAATTTCTGATTCTGTGAAATAATAAAATCTGTAACAGAAGTGGCAGTATGAACTGCCGTTTCTTTATAAATTGAATCAGGAGGACTATTTCAATGACAAAAAATTATGAAAATGAAAACAACAAAAATTACAGCTCAGACAAAACTACCAGCAAGAATTCAATGAACAGTCAGAACAGCGGAAAAAACAGCTCCAGAAACTCATCAAGAAACAGTTCCACAGATAAAACTTCAAGTGCATATAATGAGGAACAGAGATACTAAAAGTATCAGAAAGGCTTCGCTTCGGCGGAGCTTTTTTTCTGACAAATTGTTGCTGTTTACTCCGTTCACAGCAACTTGGTCAAAATCCATTCCAAATCACCTTCGGTGATGGGATTTTGCCCTGTATGTCTCGGGATTTTGCCATATTCATGGCAAAACACCTCGCGGAATATTACATGCGAACAGTTACGATAATTTCCTTGCTATTATTATTCGTTACATCTATAATGAAATTATATCAGTCTACATAAAAAACAGTTGTTTTTTATGTACAAACGGAACTCTAAAAAGGAGGAAGGCGAATGAAACCAAAAGGAAAAAGAACACTGGCGTGGTTGCTGGCATTTACTGTGGTATTCAGCAGTAATTCATTTACTGTATTCGGAAGTGAATTTACTGATGATGAGGTGCAGGAAGCAATTCAGGCAGAAGAATCTGTAACAGAGGAAAGTATATCTGCAGAGACAGGAACAGAAGAACCGCAGGAAACAGCGCAGACAGATGCAACCCCGGAAGAGACAGCGGAGGGAGCATTAACAGAGAAATTTACAGATGATGTCCAGCTTCAGGAAGAAACAGAAGAGGGTTCTGAAGAAGAAATCCTGGCTGAGGACACGGAAGAAGTTTCTATGGAGGAAGATGCAGATGATTCTGAAGAGACTGTGATCGAAGAAGAGGAGGAACTTTTTTCAGCAGGTAATGAAGGAGTGGAAGAGAACGGAAATGAAGAGCCTCTTATCCGATTCACAAATGAGGATCTGCTGGACGGCTATCTTGCGACAGTGTACACAGAAGAAAATTATACACTGGCACTGGATACATCGAAGCTGACAGAAGGACAGGCTGTAGAATGGGAAATCGGATACAGCCATTATGTAAATGACATGCCTGAATTTGCAGAACTTCCTTCCATATTTGGAATTCAATTCTGGGAAGTAAAAGATTCTGAAAATAAAAACGAAAAACTTCTTGAACTTAACGGAGCGAAACTGGCAGAAGCGTATGAATGGCTCAGCAATACAATGGGTAATGATTACTGGTTTGAAGTAAATGCAAAAGTTTCGGTAGAAAATACAAACGATCCGTATGTGGCATTTGTGGGACTACGTTCCATGGAAACGCGTCGTGAAGTTCAGGGATTGCCGGAAAATGCGGTGCTTCTTGTAGGTGATGATGTGTCTGTAAGTTCATCTTATTCGTGTTTTTTACAGGACTCTGCGCACCCATTTCCGGATGGCGGTCCAGGGGACGCACATATCAGAAATGTGACAGTAAAGAATTTAGTAGACGAAAATACAGAAGATCAGGAAAATCAGGGCCCGGTATGTGAGAGTGCCGGAAGTGAAGCAACCGGCTGGATGATCACTGCACGAAACACAGGAACTGCAGAAGTAACATATGAATATACAGTAAATGACGGTGAAACTGTATATGAAGACAGATTTCTGATTTTTGTAAGTGAAGACAGATTTAACCTTGATATTCAGTATCCGGCATCTGGCTCAGAAATGCTTCCCGAGAGTGAAATCACCATTCCGGTTCACCTGTACCATGACTGGTATCATCAGAGTGAAGAAGGTGAAGAACGTGACGGAGAAGAAGTTTCTGAATGGAAACTGGAACTGGATCCGACAGAAGACGGCTGGTCTTATGATGAAGATGTTGTCAGTGTTGAGATAGACGAGGAAACTCATCAGCTGACAGTAACTTCAAAAGCACTTCCGGATGACAGGGAAGCAATGGGTACAGGAATCCGCCTGAAAGCATCTGTATATAATGAAGAAAATGAAGAATGGGATGCAGTTACACATCAGGAAATTGGGATCAATGTCCGCAATGAATACGATGTTATTTATCCGGAATTTCTTGATGAAGATCCTGAAGTTCTCGGAACTCTGGATCTGAACAGCAAAGATCTGGAAGTGAAACATTATAAAGCAGGCAGTGATACCACAACCAGAGAAGATATTACCTGGCGTCTTGAGTACGATGAGGAGGGCTGGGAAAAAGTAGAAACAGTAGAAACCGGAAAATATGGTCTCCCTGTTCTGAAACGTGTGACACCGGAGAGTACCTGGATCAGGGTATATGCAGTGTGTCAGGAAGGTTTGGAGATTGACCGGGAATTCAGATTTGAACAGCTGGATTATTCTGTAAGGTTTGAAAACATGAGAGACGGAGACAACAGTACATATCTTTTTGCAGGTGAATCATATGAACTGACCGTAGATACAGAGAATCTTGCAGACATGGAGAATGCAGAGCTTGGCTGGAGATTCGGATACAGGAACTGGGAGCAGGAAAACAGTGAGTTTATGCTTCTGCCTGATGATTTTGCAGAAACAGTTGGTGAATTCTGGAGATTTGATGATGAATCTGATAATAAACTGATCCTTGATGCAGGGAAACTTGCAAAAGCCTATGACTGGCTCTGGAAAAGAAACGGTAATGAATGCGGATTTGAAATCCAGGCAGTCGTATCTGTAGGGGATGAGGTTTACTGGGAAGAACCAGCAGGTATCCAGCCTGTACAGTACAATGAAATCAATTATGAGATTCCGGATCAGGACAGAGCTCTTTTACCGGGAGAAACAGCATGGATCGATAAGGAGTTTAACTGCTGGCAGAGAAATGCAGAATATCCGTGGGGCGGAGGCACACCGATCACGATCACAAAAATGATGATCTCTGATCCTGATGTGTGCAGTCTTGTGAAACAGAGCGGCGGATGGCTTCTGAAAGCAAAAGAAGAAGGAACCGCAAGGGTAGTCCTGAATTACAGAGACCTTAAAAGAAAATCAAGATCCGCTTCCTTTGAGGTACAGGTAACAAACAACGGAATTTACTGGATAGAGCTTGAATATGCAGACGATTATCAGAAACTTACGGAAGGTGAAAATATTGTCACACCGAAGGTATATTTCAAAGATCAGGATCATCCGGAAGGCGAAGTACTGGAAGAAGACTATGAGTGGGAAGAAGAGATTGATTATGACGGAGGCGTGTTTGAGAACATTGAGTGGACAGAGGATGGAAATCTGAAGATAACCGCAAACAATCCATATGGAGAAAGTAATGGACATATTCATCTGAGAGCTTTTTCCAGTGAAAAAGACTCTTATGGTGATCCATTGTGGAGTGCAGATGGAAACTTCAATGTATGTGTCACAGATCAGACCGGAAGAATCGTGCTGAAGGAAGTTCCGCAGAATGTAAAAACCGGTGAAAACCTGAACATGCTGGACTATGAACCGAAGGTAGTGGAATATAACGATGAAACCGGGAAATGGGAAGAAGTTCCGGCAAATGAGTATGAACTCCTTCAGTATCATGAGGAAAATGACTGGGATGTTCTGGCAGAAGCTCTGGTACCGACGCTTATTCGTAAAACTTCCAGACGTACAAATGTGAGACTTGTTGCATACAGACCTGGAGCGGACAGAGAACTTGCAACTGCAGATTATGAATTTGGTTCTGTTTATGATTCAGATGTGCAGTGCCAGCACAGATTTGATACAATAGAATCAAAAGAACCGACCTGCACAGAGACAGGATACCATCTGGTTAAATGTGATTACTGTGGAGAAACTGCAAAAGTGGAGATACCGGCGACCGGTCATGCCATGGAAACAAAGATTGACAGTCAGCCAGGCTGCGGTACAACAGGTAAACAGCATCAGGAGTGTAAAATCTGCGGAGCGAAACAGAGCCTCCCGGATATTCCTGCGACAGGCAAACATACCTGGGGAAGCTATCAGAAGACAACTGCGGCAACAGTCCTGAAACAGGGAACAGAAACAAGAAAATGTACAAAATGCAGTGCGACAGAGACAAGAAAAACAGCAACACTTAAAGCAACTGTTGAGGTACAGGTTTCCAGCCTTCCACTTCAGAAAGGCAAATCTGTAAATGTGGCAGTAACAGGAATGACAGGTGATGACTACCTTAAGTCAGTTACATCTTCTGATCCGGGAGCACTGAAAGCTGCAAAAGCAGGTAACGGTGCAGTAAAACTGAAAGCAGTGAAACCTTCCGGAAAAGTGACAGTGACTGTTCAGACAGCGGGCGGTGCAAAGAAGGTCATTACAGTGACATTGCAGAAGGGCAAAGTAAAAACCAAAAAGATCACAGGCGTGGCAAAGAAACTTATCCTGAAAAAAGGTAAATCCTCTGCTCTGAAAGCAGTACTCAGCCCGATCAGCAGTACAGAAAAGATTAAATATACAAGTTCCAATAAGAAGGTTGTGAAGGTGGATTCAAAAGGACGGATCAAAGCTCTGAAACCAGGAAAAGCGACTATCACGATCAAATCCGGCAAAAAGAAAATCAAATGTACTGTAACGGTTACAAAATAACAAAAAGTCTGAAGGCTCCGCTCCGGCGGAGTCTTTTCTGTGTCGCCAGTATGAACAAACATATAGAGCAGAACCGGCATACAATAAATAAAAAAGGAAGGAATATCATGTTTCCCATAGAAACAATTTCTGCCAGAATGCTGGATTATTATGTGGGACGCGAAGATGCGATGATCATAGATCTGAGGGAGGTCTCCTCTTATAATAAAAGTCATGTGAAGGGTGCCATAAATATACCATATGATCAGCTTGGAGAGAGCAGTGTCCCGGACAAAAGCCGGCTGCTGATTTTTTACTGTGACAGAGGCGGCGCAAGCATGGCGGCAGCCAGGGAATATGTCAGAAAAGGTTACCGAACCAGATCGGTGATCGGTGGTTTTCAGGCCTATCGGGGGCGAAATCTTGTGCAGCAGTGAACAGCACTGTCTTGTAATTTACGGATAATCATGATAAGGTAAAAAGGAAAAAAACAAGTTGCTGAAAACAGTAACAAAATGATTGAAAGATGCCAGAAGGAGAGATAATCAATGAAATACATGTTTGCATCCGATATACATGGTTCAGCATATTACTGTCGTAAGATGCTGGAAGCATATAAAGAAGAAAAGGCAGAGCGCCTGGTGCTTCTGGGCGATCTGCTTTATCATGGACCGAGAAATGATCTTCCGAAGGAATACGCACCGAAGGAAGTGATTCCCATGCTCAATGATATGAAGAATGAAATTTATGCAGTCAGAGGAAACTGTGAGGCAGAGGTAGACCAGATGGTACTTCAGTTTCCTGTAATGGCAGATTACTGTATCCTTGCAATTGACGGGCTGACTTTTTATGCCACACATGGACATGTCTATAATGAAAATAATCTTCCGCCTTTTAAAGAAGGAGATATTCTGATCCACGGTCATACACACGTGCTGAAAGCAGAAAAAAGAGACGGCTATATTCTTCTGAATCCGGGGTCTGTATCTATCCCGAAAGAGGGAAATCCACCGACTTATGCAGTTCTGGAGGATGGTGTTTTTACAATTAAAGATTTTGATGGAAATACCGTCAGAGAAATGAGGCTTGCATGAAATATATGGAACTGATCGCACCCTGCCACTTTGGTATGGAAGCAGTGCTGAAAAGAGAAATCCTTGATCTTGGTTACGAGATCAGTAAAGTTGAAGATGGAAAAGTTACTTTTATGGCAGACGCACCGGGAATCGCACAGGCAAACATGTTTCTGCGTTCTACAGAGAGGATTTTGCTGAAAGCTGGAGAATTCAAGGCAGTTACATTTGATGAGCTTTTTGAAAAAACAAAGGCCATACCGTGGGAGGAATATATTCCGAAAGACGGTAAATTCTGGGTAGCAAAGGCAAATTCCGTAAAAAGTGCCCTGTTCAGCCCATCTGATATTCAGTCGATTATGAAGAAAGCCATTGTAGAGCGACTGAAAGGTGTTTACGGAATTTCCTGGTTTCAGGAAGATGGAGCAAGTTTTCCGATCCGCGTTTCTTTTATGAAAGATATCGCAACCATTGGAATCGATACTTCCGGTGTTTCTCTTCATAAGAGAGGCTATCGTCAGATGACCGTAAAAGCGCCGATCACCGAGACGCTTGCCTCTGCACTGATCATGCTGACCCCGTGGAACAAAGACCGTATTCTTGTTGATCCTTTCTGCGGAAGTGGTACATTTCCGATTGAGGCTGCAATGATGGCTGCAGATATGGCTCCTGGAATGAACCGTTCTTTCCTCGCCGAAGACTGGAAACACATTGTTCCGCGTAAATACTGGTATGATGCGCTGGAGGAGGCACAGGATCGTGTGAATCTGGATATTGACACAGATATTCAGGGATATGATATTGATCCTGAGGCACTCAAGGCTGCCAGAGCCAATGCAAAAATGGCAGGTGTGGAAAAACTGATCCATTTCCAGCAGAGGCCGGTGAAAGAACTCCGTCATCCGAAGCCGTATGGATTTATTATTACAAACCCGCCATACGGGGAACGTCTCGAAGAAAAGGAGGCGCTTCCTGCTCTGTACCGTGAGATCGGAGAAAGCTTCCGAAATCTGGACAAGTGGTCCATGTATCTGATCACTTCTTATGACCGTGCGGAAAATGATATTGGAAGAAAAGCGGACAAAAACCGCAAGATTTATAATGGTATGCTGAAAACTTATTATTATCAGTTTCTTGGACCGAAGCCGCCGAGGAGGAATGGATAAATGAAAAAAGTTATTTTTGCAACAGGAAATGAAGGCAAGATGAAAGAAATCCGTGAAATTCTGGAAGATCTGGATATTGAGCTTCTTTCATTAAAAGATGCCGGAATCCATGCAGATATTGTGGAAGATGGTACGACATTCAGAGAAAATGCCCTGATCAAGGCAAGAGCGATCCGTGACCTTACAGGAGAAATTGTACTGGCGGATGATTCAGGCCTTGAGATTGATTATCTGAATAAGGAGCCGGGTGTATATTCTGCCCGTTATATGGGAGAGGATACTTCATATCATATCAAAAATGCGAATCTTGTAGAACGTCTGAACGGTGTTCCTGATGAAAAAAGAACAGCAAGGTTTGTATGTGAGATTGCGGCTGCTTTTCCTGACGGAACAGAAAAAACAGCAAGAGGAACCATGGAAGGCCGTATTGGTTATGAAGAAAGCGGCGAAAACGGATTTGGCTATGATCCGATTTTTTATCTTCCGGAATTCGGCTGCACATCAGCGGAACTTTCCATGGAAGAAAAAAACAAAATCAGCCACAGAGGGAAGGCTCTGCGTGCCATTAAGGACGCACTTCGATGAAAATCCTTGTAGTCAGTGATACACATGGACATGATGAAAATCTGGAGCAGGCGGTATACAGAGAAGCTCCTTTTGATATGTTGATCCACTGCGGTGATGTGGAAGGCAGAGAGATTTTTGTTGAGGCGCTGGCAGAATGTCCCTGCTGTATTGTTTCCGGAAACAATGATTTCTTCTCAGACCTTTCCAGAGAAGAGGAAATTGATATAGCAGGAAAGAAATTTCTGGTCACGCACGGACATTATTATGGTGTATCGCTTGATATTTTAGGAGTTGTGGATGAAGCAAGATCCAGAAACTGTGACGGGGTATTTTTCGGACATACACATAAGCCCGTATTTGAGAATGTAGATGGCATTCTTGCAGTGAATCCGGGAAGTCTTTCTTATCCGAGACAGGCCGGACGCAGACCGAGTTATGCAGTCCTGGAGACTACAGATGAAGGGCAGATAACCGGGGAGATAAGATATCTGTAGATTGTTATTGTATATGATTTTAACCGAACCAAGTAAGTCCCCTGCTTCAACTGCGAAAAGCAATAAGCAGTGGGTGGGGACTTGTCTGTATCAGGAGAAGTGCAAGCTCCTTCTGTAAACTTCGAAGCAGTTATTCGGTTATGAGCAAGTAGCAAAGCGGATTGCGAATATCCGCTTGACTAAAGTGGAGTATTTCTTTGCAACTGGTTGTTGCTTTTTGGCCAGTTGTGGAGAGATACTCTTTTTTGTTATAGAAAATTACTCCGTAATGTTCCAATGACGTAAAATTGATTTTTGAGGATGATTACTCAGGCAGAATTGACTGCGTTGGGACAGTACAGAGATTTTTGTCAGCCTCAATCAGATTAGAGAGCTGCGTTGACTGCAAATCGCAAAATATCAAAAGGAGTCAATCAAATTAAAGAGTTGAGCTGACTGCAAATCGCAAAAATATCAAAAGGAGTCAATCAAATTAAAGAGCTGCGTTGACTGCAAATCGCAAAAATATCAAAAGAAGTCAATCAGATTAGAGAGCTGCGTTGACTGCAAATCACAAAAATGTCAAAAGGAGTCAATCAGCTTGGAGAATTGAGTTGATCGCAAATCGCAAAAATGTCAAAAGAAGTCAATCAGCTTGGAGAAATGAGTTGACTGCAAATCGAGAATTTGAGGTTAGAGGTCAAGTAAATAAGAAAGGGAATTGACGGAAGTTCAGAATGTTGTTGCAGGTGGTTAAAGTAATATAAATATTACAAAAAAACGCTTTTTTATGTTGGAAAAACGCCATTCTCTATGATATTATTTTTATAAGAAATTATACAGGAGGAAGGCGTATGAAAAAGAAAAGAAGAATCCTTGCGTTTCTTATTGCCATGGTAATGATGATGACGGATGTATCCGGCATCTGGGCGGCCAGTGAGAACGTGCAGGATTACACATCGGGAACATAAGGATCTACAGAAGAAAAAGGTGAGCAGCAAAGCACATCTATGAATGTTGCCACGGAAGGAGAAGGGACGGTCGGTTCCCTTGTGTCAGAGGAACTCCAGCAGGAATTTACCAGGACACAGGCAGAAGCGTATATCAGTGATCTGACTGTGGAGGGAAAAATTGTGACTGTCAGTTATGTCACAAACGTACAGGCAGATCTTGTGACAGGAATCTTTACAGAAGATGGCAAGAGTCTTCTGGCTTCCGGCCATGCACTGGTAGAGCCGACGGAGCAGACAAGCGTGCAGATCGAACTCAGCGATACACCGCCACAGTATTTCAGGGTGTCAGCATATCTTCTTGATCCGGAGACAAGAGAACCTGTCTGCGAGGCATATGATTCCCAGTATTATACAAAAAATATTCAGGATCTTATGAGCAAGACAGCAGAAGATTTCGAGGAAACGGACCGCCTTGTGTATCTGGATACCGGCTCTGAGGAAAATCAGAACCTGAACTTCGCTGTATATAATGAAAGCATAGTGGTTTTTAATGAAGACGGAACGACTGATATCCTTACTAAAAATGCAGACGGAACCTGGACTTTTACCAATGCAAGTGCAAAGGCAAAATCGCTGAAAAAAGGCGATATCATTGCATATAACTACAAGTCAGGTCTGATGGATGCCTGCCGTGTAGCGAAAGTCACTGTAAAAGGAAATACAGTCACTGTCACAACAGGTGATGCTCTTTATATTAACGATATATTTGAGCAGTTCAGAATCCATACAGACGGAGACGACGGTGTAAAAGTCGAAAATGTAGATACCTCATGTATGAGCGAATATCTGACGTATAAAGGTCTTACAGACGGAAATACAGAAGAAGTAGATGTACAGTCAGAAGATGCTGCGGAGGCGGCAGGTGTTTCTTCGGATGTAACGTTGAGTGAACCTGTTGTAAAACTGGATATTTCAGGCAAGAATACCACATGGACTGCCAAAGGTAACCTGTATCTGGAGTGGGGTAAGATACGCGTGGATTATTCTTCGGCTTTCGGAAATTCTTATGTTCAGGTAAATATGGACTGGAGCATCAACTATAATTTTACTTTTGAGGGAACTACAGACGGAGAATGGGAATGGACCATGATGGAACTTACTTTTACTCCGGTAGTAGGCTGTGATATTGTTGTAATGCCTATTTTCTGCCTGGAAATAACAGGAAGTATCAGCGTATCTAGTAAGATTAGCGGCAGTATAGGGGTCAGACATGACGGAGAATGGAAAAATGCCTCCGAGGCGCCCAGAATGGAGAATAAGCTGAAAATCGAGGCCTCTTTTTTCATAGGAATAAAATTTAAGGTCGCAGTTAAAATACTTGATGAGATCGAAAAACTCAAATCAGAATTTTCATTCAGTGTAAAGGCAGGAGGTGAATTCAAGGTATCGAATACAATAGAATTGCCGCCGGACATGGATAACAAGAAGCACAGCTGTAAAGATGGACAATGCCTCAGTATTGTCATAAATCTGAAACTCAGCGTGACCCTGCAACTTGATGTTCTGAATGACAAAATGAAAACGGCGATAACACTTGCCACACTTACAGCAAATCAGGGAACTTATTTCTATTCCATTGATTACAGTGGTCTGGGCGAGGGAACGTGTCCTCATTATCTGTACAAAACATCTTTTACTGCATCAGATAAGGCAACGAAAGAACTGGTGGAAGGTGCCGAGATAAGCTTAAAACAGCTGAATGAACACAAGGAATGCGACGGAAAAGCGACTCGGAATGAGGATTGGACGACGCAGGGACTGATGAAAACAGATGCGAAAGGTGAATATTCAATTTTACTGGCGCCGGGAGAGTATGAGGCTGTTTTTGACAAAGGTTCTCTCACAGCAACAGAAAAATTCACAGTTGAAGCGGAAAGTGAAGAGCACGAGATCGTCATGGATGAGCGTGAGTACTCCATCACTTACAATATTAAAGACAAAAAAGGCATTGCCCAGCGTGGGGCAGAAGTCACTGCAACAGACAGCAAAGGCAACGTAACAAAAGTTACAGCAGATGGAAGTGGCAAGGCGAATTTCCAGCTGATCGGCGGAGCTTATGATATTGAAATCCACAATGGTGATCTGGAAAAGAAATTCAGTACAAAAGTCAGCAGGAATCTGGAAATGGACGTGAAACTTCACGGCCCTGCTTACAAAGTGACTGTATCTGTAGTGGATGAAAGCGGAAAACCGGTGACAGATGCCAGCATCGCAGGAATTGATTCAGAGAAAGAGAATGTACTGGATGACTCAGCTGTTACTGACGAAAACGGAAAGGCAGAAGTATATCTGGAAGACGGAGATTATACCATTCAGGCTGCAAGAACAGAGGGAAATCTGGAAGGCGAATCTTCTGTGGCTGTAAATGGCGAAGATCAGGAAGTGAGCATCACTGTTTATGGAAAACGTACTATTACTGTTCAGATTCAGGATGAATCAGGAAATCCACTGGAAAATGCCGGAGTAGTTGCTGTGAACGGCGATAAGAGATATGGCGGCATCAGCGACATGAACGGTAAAGCAGAGCTTGTCCTGGGTAGAGGCACCTGGGAACTGACCGGTACGAAAGGTGACCTCAGTGGAACCGGAACGGTAACAGTTGAAGATGTGGATAAGAGCGTTACACTGACATTGAAAGAAGCAGTATATGCAGTAACGATTGGCTTTAATGTACTGAGTGATGAAACCTATAAAGGATATACTGCAAAATTATACAGTGAGGATGGCAAACTGGTAGATGACTATGACAGTTGGGGTGAATGGGAATTTGAACTGAAAAAGGGCAGATATCTGCTGGCATTTGATCAGGCATGGAATTTGGTGAAGACAGGGCCTTATACTTCAAGACGAGAAGGGATTTCTGTCGGAACAACGAGCTGGATTCAGATTGACGGAGATACCACAACAACTGTTTATGGATTACAAAGTACAGCCAGTATCTCACAGTCTGGTGATACTCTTTATGTAAATGGAACAGGTGTGTTAGGTGCACTGCAAAAAGAAGCCTGTACAGCAGAAGTTAAAAAAGTTGTGATCGGCTCCGGAGTTGAATGCATAGGAAGTAATGTTTTCAAATATACAGACTGCAGCGGTGTGGAAGAAATAACAATTCCTTCATCAGTTCGAGTTATTGATGACAATGCTTTTGCCGAATGTATTTCTCTGAAAAATATGACAGTACCTTCTACTGTAGTTTATCTTGGATCCGGAGCAATCGCCGGATCACATATGGAAAATCTGAATTTATATGGTGCTTATACTTTGCATGCAGGTGAGTATTCAAATCCGGCTACATTTACAGGCTGGGCGGAAAATCTTACTGTCGGTGTGAAGAAAGTTGATGGCATTAATCTGGGCGTACATGCAAAAAACATTGTCTTTACAGATGAAGTTGAAGTGATGGAAGCTTCTTTTAGAGAGTCAGATGTTGAAACTGTTATCATGAGTGATTCCATCATGACGGAGCTGGCAGAGGAAGATTTTTATAATTGCGATAAACTTCAGAAGGTGAAATTACCATCAGGAATTACCAGCATCCCGGATTATGCGTTCCAGAACTGTACCAGTCTTACTGAAATTGAACTGCCGGAAAATATTTCGAGTATTGGGGAATTTGCTTTCAGTGGCTGTAGTACGCTTCTGAAAATCAGGATTCCTGATAAGGTTATGGAAGTAAAAAGAAGTACATTTTATAATTGTGCAGAACTTGAAAATGTAACGCTTTCAGAGAGTATTTCTACAATAAAGTCATATGCCTTTTATAACTGCAGTTCGCTTAAAAACATCAAAATACCGCAAAGTGTAAAAACAATAGGCTCCTCGTCCTTCATGAATTGTACATCACTTGATACCGTTGATATGACAGAAGCGACTGTTGAGAGTATTGATGTTTTAGCATTCAAAGATACTGGCCTTAAGAAGTTTACAATTCCGGAAATAGTTACAACAATGGGAGGAAGCAGTCTGTCCGGCGTGGCGCTGGATGAGCTGACGGTGCTTGGTTACGATGGATTTAACCTGCAAAGTCTTGGTGCCACTGCAAAGAAAATTATCCTGAATGTTCCAAAAGTTGTTAAAGCAGGAAATTCAGAATGCGAAACGATCATCATTGGAGAAAAAGTAAAAAGAATTGAAGACTACGCATTTAAAGGCGCTTCACACCTGAAAGAGATCGTCTGGCCGGAACATATGGAATATCTGGGCTATGTGGATTTTTCAGAGCTTACCAGTCTGGAAGAGCTTATTTTGCCGGATAAAATTGATGGGGCACTATTTGGAATCGATGACATGCCAGCATCTCTGAAAAGGGTAAAAATTTCTGAGGGATTTAGAACTATATATGGGGATGCTTTTGACAGATGTACGAATCTGAAAGAAATCCAGCTGCCTGCAAGTATTGAGACAATCTGGTATGATGCATTTAATGGATGCGAGAATCTGGAAAGCGTTACATTTAACGAGGGCTCTCACCTGAAGAGTATTGGAGCACGTGCGTTTAAAGACTGTACTGCACTGAAAAAGATTGCTCTCGGCAATGAAGTTGAAACAATATATGAAGATGCATTCATGGGCTGTACAAGTCTTACAGAGGCAGTAGTACCATCTGGCAAAACTTATTGCAATGGAAAGCTTCTGGACAGTTTCAGTACATCATGGGCTTTTGATGAATGCCCGAACCTTACAAGCCTGACACTTGGATCAGAAAATGTCGTTATGTCAGCCAATTCTACCATGACAGGGCTGAAAAAGATCACACTCCTGGATACCGTAAAAGAAATATCCAAAGGAACCTGCCCGAATGTGGAAGAAATCGTGATCCCTGCAAGTGTCAAAACAATGGAGCAGAGAGCATTTAATGGCTGGACAGGCCTCAGAAAAGTCACCATACTGGGGGACAAGATTCAATTGCCGAAGAGTTTATTTTCAGGCTGCACAGCTCTTGAGGAAGTGAATATACAGGGCGAAATCACAGATCTGGAAGATAATGTTTTCAGTGGCTGTAAAAATCTGAAAAAAATTGACCAGTCGAAACTTCTGAAACATATGTATGTGGTACCGGCCGGACTTTTCGGTGGTTGCAGCAGTCTGACAGAAGCAGAGATTCCGGATCACATCACTGAAATTGGAGCATCGGCGTACAGGAATTGTACAGGGCTGACAGAACTGGAACTGCCAGATCATATTACTGATATTAAAGAGGGCGCATTTGGATGCTGCACGAGTCTGACAGAAATAGATATTCCAAAAAGTGTAGAGAGTATAGGTGGAGGAGCTTTTTATGGCTGCCGAAATCTGAAATCTGTGTTCATACCAGCGTCAGTAACGTCCATTAGAGAAGCTGCCCTTGATAACAGATGGATAGAAAATATATGCTTTGAAGACATGCATACCTATTATGGAGGGGATATTCTGTCAATCGTGTATTCGTCTCAGGGAGGAGATATAGATCTCCGGCAGGAGAAAATGCGGGATGAAATATATTATGACAGACTGGATCAGGTACATGCACAGATGAAATCCATTAACATCTTTTATCCGGCAGGACAGACGGTAACAGAACAGGATAAAGAGCATCTTGGTCTTCAGTACTGCACCTGGATCCCGTATACAGGCAGTCTGGACGATCCTGAGGCGCTTATGGCATCAGAGGAATTACAGGCAGCAGTTGGTGCAGACGGCTTCTCTGACGGCCTCTCAGAGGCTGAGACAGGCACTGCAGAGCCGGAAGTGACAGAAGAGCAGGCAGAGTCGGAAGAAGTGATCATTTCTGATGAAGAAGAATCTGCCGAAGAGAGCAGCAGTGAAACCGGCGACGCTGATGACATCGGTGAGATTTCCGTTGATGAGGAATTTGGTGACGGAGAAGAACTGATCATTAATGAAATAGAAAAGCCTGTATTCGAGACAGCGGAGAACTTTACATCAGGTTCCGCAGTGCTGGAACTGAATGCAGCAGGGGAAGCAGTATCCGGTGTAATTCAGAAGCAGACATATACAGGTCTTGTTGAGAACAGCAATTGTTTCTTTGCAGTGGTTCGTGATAAGGAATCTGTGGATTTCTTCGCACCTTCCAATCTTCTCTTTATGACGCAGGCATTCAGTGATGATGACGGAAATCTGACGATCGAATACTGCACAGCAGATAATACAGGAATTCCGGTTCTGTACGGAGCTGAAAAATCTCTGGATTTAAGTAATGCAGAGATCACTGTAGAAGAAGGTCTGGCATATACAGGTCAGGAACAGAAACCGGCAGTGACAGTTGTATGCAGTGGCGAAACACTTACAGAAGGTAAGGACTACGTTCTGAGAGGCAATACAGCTGTTACAGATGCAGGAACTTACACCATAAAGATTGTCGGTCGAAATTCATACAAAGGCTTCGTAGAAAGAGAGTATCAGGTTGCGAAGGTGAAACAGAAGATCAGCACAGGTATGATGTCGCGAGAGCTTACAACCGGCAGCAGAGTGAGTCTCAGGGCAGCTGGTATCGGAACAATCTCGTATACTTCCAGACAGCCTGATGTGGCTTCTGTAGATGCCGGTGGAGTGATCACGGCAAAGAAAGCCGGTGTGGCTTCCATTGTTATCCAGGCTTCCGGTGATAAGAACCATATGTCAGCAAGAAAGAATGTAATTGTTTTTGTCAAAGCAGGAACAGGAAATAATGGAAATGCAGGAAATAATGGAAATGCAGGAAACAATGGAAACAACGGAAACGGTGGAAGTCAGAACACAGGAGGCAGTTCCGGAAGCGGAAGTGCCGCACAGAAACCGGCAGTGAAAAAATCTGTTATGAAGCTGAATGCTTCCAGCCTGGTTCTTCGGAAGAAACAGAAAACTTCCGCTCTGACAGTTTCCGGTATGGTGAGCGGTGATTACGTGAAAGCAGTAACTTCCGGAAATAAGAAGCTTGTTAAGGTAGTCAGATTTACGAAGAACGGAAAGATTATTCTGCAGGCACAGAAGAAGACCGGCAAAACGACACTTACTATTCAGCTTGCCAACGGAGCAAAGAAAACAATTAAAGTAAAAGTACAGGCAGGTAAGGTCAAAACCAGCAAGATCAGTATCACTAAAAAGGTGCGGATCAAAAAAGGAAAGAAACTGAAGCTGAAACCTGCTCTGACCCCGATCACAAGCCAGGAAAAAATTACTTTCACTTCCTCTAACAAAAAGGTAGTGACAGTAACTTCCAAAGGTGTGATCAAAGCGAAAAAACCTGGAAAAGCAAAAATCACAGTTAGATCAGGAAAGAAAAAAGTGACAGTCACAGTTACTGTAACAAAGTAAAAAACGGCTGAAAGCCAGCAAAATCAATAGTTTCCCCGGTATGGACAAATTGTCCGTACTGGGGAAATTGTTTAAATAATAAAAAAAATAAAAAAATTTAAAAAAAGGTGTTGACATTTGCATCTGACTGACATATAATATGTCTTGCGTTGAGCGACAAAGCAAAACGCAAACAACTAAATACCGTTAACGGGGTGTGGCTCAGCTTGGCTAGAGCGCCTGGTTTGGGACCAGGAGGCCGCAGGTTCGAATCCTGTCACCCCGATGCTGTAAACAAATACCGTTTCAGCGACCATGCGGGTGTAGTTCAATGGTAGAACACCAGCCTTCCAAGCTGGATACGTGGGTTCGATTCCCATCACCCGCTTCTCTGTGGCTTATAACAGAGAAATGTGTCTGTAGCTCAGCTGGATAGAGCAACGGCCTTCTAAGCCGTGGGTCGGGGGTTCGAATCCCTTCAGGCACGTTGTGGTGGGTATAGCGCAGTTGGTTAGCGCGCCAGATTGTGGCTCTGGAGGCCCAGGGTTCGAATCCCTGTATCCACCCTTCGCCTTTGGGCTATCGCCAAGCGGTAAGGCACAGCACTTTGACTGCTGCACTCGCTGGTTCGAATCCAGCTAGCCCAGTCTTTTATACGGGGTATTAGCTCAGTTGGTAGAGCACTTGACTTTTAATCAAGTTGTCCGGGGTTCGAATCCCCGATGCCTCATCAGAAGCACTGTCACAATGATAGTGCTTTTGTTTTGCCTGAAAATAAGGGTTGATTTTGCCTCTGTTTTCCTGTAAAATTATTGATTGATGAAGTAAGTGATCTGCGGATATGGCGGAATTGGCAGACGCGCCAGATTTAGGTTCTGGTGTCTATGACGTGCAGGTTCAACTCCTGTTATCCGCACTGCATCAGCTCTTTGTAAATAGTAAATAGCTGTTTACAGAGAGCTGTTTTTACATTATTGTGAATATATAGATGATGACTGTTCGAAAGGCAAACAGCCGTGAATGACAGGACAGAAAGAGAGGAATTAAAGTGGACGTAAAAGAATTTCAGAATAAATTAAAAGAAATCCAGGAGGTTGCGAAAGCACAGGGAAATACACTGAAAGCCGGACAGATCCGTGAATGTTTTGCGGGAGGAGATCTGGACAGAAATCAGCTTCTGGGAGTCCTTAAATATCTGACGACCAGAGGGATTGAGATAGAAGGGGCTGCAGTACAGGCGGAAGAAACCCAGGAAGAGAAGAAACAGATTCCTCTGACAGGCGAAGAAGAAGCCTATCTGAAAGAATATATTGAGACATTGCCGGAAGCAGGCAGTGCAGAAGAAAAAGAAACTATGTTCCGTAAACTGGCGGAAGATGACCAGATGGCTGTTCAGACTCTGGCGGCCTGGTATCTGAAAGAAGCAGCTGATCTTGCTGTGGAAATGAACGCTGAAGAAATTTTTCTGGGAGATCTTATACAAGAGGCAAATGTCAGCCTGATGCAGGCTCTGGGAGGCGCCGGAGATACACTCAGAACAGAAGAATGGCTTCTGAAACAGGTAAAACTTGGACTTACAAAAGTTCTGGAAGAGCAGAGTCAGCAGAAATTTGCTGATGACAGCCTTATTGCAAGAGTCGAGAAGCTTGAGAATGCAGTACGTGAGCTTTCGGATGATGAAGATGGCAAGTGCGAATTCAGCGTGGCTGAACTTGCGGTGATACTGGATATGAATGTGGAAGAGATACGTGACACACTCAGGCTGACCGGTGATGATAAATAAAGAAATATGGGACTGAGAGGGGAGAAGAATGACCTTTGACCAGGGCGTTATGAATGGTGACACTTAATGAGAAAAACAGTCGCCAGGAAAAATGTCAGATAGTTGAAAAAAATGTTGGTTCATGTTAACATATGAAATATTGGGAGGTATTTTTTATGCAGATAAGAGAATCAGCGGAGGACTATCTGGAAGCAATCCTGGTTTTGTCCAGAAAAGACGGAGGAGTGCGTTCTGTTGATATAGCTTCTATGCTCGGCGTATCCAAACCGAGTGTGAGCCATGCAATGAAACTTCTGAGAGAAGACGGATACATTGCCATGGATCGCTATGGAACAGTGACATTACTTGAAAAAGGTATGGAAATTGCAGAACGCATCTATGAGAGACACACAGTACTTACAAAAATGCTGGAGGGGCTTGGTGTGTCAGAAGAAGTTGCGAAGGCAGATGCCTGCAAACTTGAACATGATGTGAGCGATGAAAGTTTTGAAAAAATCAAAGAACACCTCAAAGCCAAAGATGAAATCTGAAAAGTTTACGAATACAGAGAACCTGCCGGTTGCCAAAGCAGCCGTAATGAGCTGCCAGTGGCAGGTCATATAGGTGGCAGCTTCTCCTGCATACTTTGGCATGTAAAAGACCATCGATACCGGAAATTTCCGGACGATGGTCTTTTGTAATATATGAAGTTATTATCTGATGTAAAATATCCAGTGGGACAGGCTGTCAGCTTGAAGCCTTCTGTGGAAGCTGCGCAAGTATGATGGCACCGAACATCAGGACGCAGCCAAAGATTTCGCGGCTGCTCAGATTCTGGCTGAGGAGCAGCCATCCTGCAATAACGGAAATACACGATTCAAGGCTCATGATCAGAGAGGCTACGGTTGGGTTCATACCTTTCTGACCTACGATCTGCAGGGTGTAGGCAACGCCGCAGGAAAGAACACCGGCATACAGAATAGGCATCCATGCCTGTAAAATACTGGCCAGATTCGGATTTTCAAAAAGCAGTGCAGGAATTCCGGAAAGAATACCGCAGGTAAGAAACTGGATACAGGACATTTTGACTCCATCCACCAGAGGCGAAAAATGATCTACAGTAAGAATATGGAAGGAAAAAATCACCGCACAGATCAGCACAAGCGTATCTCCTTTCCCGATAGAAAAACCTTCGTCCGGACTGATGCACAGAAGATACAGACCGCCAAGGGAAAGCAGGACTGCGATCCAGATAAAGGGACTGCATTTCTTTTTGAGAAAAAGTCCGATGATCGGGACAATGATAATATAACATGCTGTGATAAAACCTGCTTTTCCAACAGTGGTATATTTAATCCCGAATTGCTGGAAATTGCTTGCAAGACAGAGAAGGATACCACAGCAGATGCCGCCGGTGATAAGCGTTTTTCGAGAGGCTTTTTTTTCTTCTTCAGATTGGTGATCATGTGAGTCTTTTTTGCTGAAGATGAGAATTACAGGGAGCAGTGTGATGGCTCCGATGATGTTGCGGACTGCGTTGAAGGTAAAACCTCCGATATAGTCCATACTTACACTCTGAGCAACAAATGCCACACCCCATATAGTGGCGGTGAGCAGAAGAAGCAGAGAGTTTTTGATGTTAACCTGTTCTTTTTTCATAATAATCTCCTTGTGGTGGGCTGGAACTTGTATCTATAATTCATGATACCTACGGATTGTTTCGTGCCATGCACTTTCACAATCCTGCAAACATTCGGAATCTGCGCATTTACTACGTAAATAGCGACTTCCTCATGTTTGGCGACTTCCAAGTTTAAATGTCTTTTCCTGCAAGCAGGAACGACATTTATACCTTTGAAGTCTGGTATCATTATAATGCATAACTATACATTGATAAAGAGAGAAAATAATACGACTCCGCAGAAGCGGAGCCGCATTGAATATAAATTCAAAACTGATTTAAAAATAAATTCTACATTACAGGAAAATGTACTTTAACACAAAGAGAACAGCCAGAATGTACATCAGAAGGCTGATTTTCTTTTCTTTTGCTTTTCCTGTGAGAAGGTTGATCACTACATAGGAAATAACTCCCATGGAGATACCTTCGGAAATACTGTAAAGGAACGGCATGGCTATGATGGCGATGAAGCAGGGGATTGCTTCTGTCATGTCGCTGAAATCAATCTTGGTCACAGATGTGAGCATCAGATAACCTACGATGATCAGGGCTGGTGCTGTGGCAAATGACGGGATTGCCAGGAAGATTGGTGAGAGCAGGAGTGAAAGTCCGAAAAGAATGCCTGCAACCAGGGAAGTAAGTCCTGTACGTCCGCCTTCTGCAACACCAGAAGCACTTTCTACGAAAGTAGTTACAGTAGAAGTACCGAATGCTGCACCAATTGTTGTTCCGAGAGCGTCAGAAAGAAGGGCGCCTTTGATCTTCGGAAGTTTACCGTCTTTATCCAGCATATCTGCCTTTGAAGCTACACCGATGAGAGTTCCGAGTGTATCAAACATATCTACAAACAGGAATGCAAACATGATGACAACGAAATCAAGTGAGAACACAATGGAAAAGTCCATCTTCATAAAAGTCGGTGCCATGCTCGGAACGGAGATTCCGTTGGAAAAATCAGGCAGAAGGCTGTAGAAGCCAAGGTCTGCGTTTGGAACATAAAGGTGTGTCAGCTGGCAGATGATTCCAAGTCCCCAGGTGATAAGGATACCCCACAGAATTCCACCTTTTACATTTTTGGCAAGAAGAATAGCTGTAATGAGGATTCCGATCAGTGCCAGAAGAACAGTGATTCCCTGGGAATTAAATGTTCCGTCAGTAACAGATGATTTAAAGGAAAAAATACTTACCAGAGTGGAATCATTGTTTACTACGATCTTCGCATTCTGAAGCCCGATAAAAGCAATAAAAAGTCCGATACCTACAGATACTGCATGTTTCAGGTTCATAGGGATGGAGTTGAAAATTGCTTCACGTACATTTGTGAGGGACAGAAGGATGAAGATGATACCTTCCACAAATACTGCTGCCAGTGCCTGCTGCCATGTGTATCCCATACCAAGGACTACCGTGTAGGTGAAGTATGCGTTGAGTCCCATACCAGGCGCCAGAACGAACGGGTAATTGGACAGGAGTGCCATCAGACATGACGCAATAAATGCGGACAGGGCAGTTGCTGTGAAAACGGAGCCGCGGTCCATGCCTGAAGCGGAGAGGATGTTAGGATTGACAGCCAGAATATAGGCCATAGTCATAAAGGTAGTGATACCTGCCATTACCTCAGTCTTTACATCGGTTTTGTTCTCTTTCAGGTGAAATAATTTGTCAAGGTTCATAAATTTACCCCCTTCTTTAGCGTATACACACTAGAATAATTTATTACCGGATACATATTTTCCGGTGATGCAGTCATTTTCTCCAAGATAGATCAGGCGCTCCAGTCGTTCAGCTGCCGTGAGAGCATGTGGACATGGGAGCTGTCTGTCGTTCAGGATGACCGCATCAAACTCATAGCCTTCCGCAAAACTGCCGACCTTTCCAAAAAATTCGCCGCCACCCATGGTAGCCATGTAAAAAGTTTCTTCCAGAGAGAGTGGCTTCAGGGAGTCATCCACAAGACGCCAGCGAAGCTTGGATACCTGTATAGCATCGGCTATGGCGCGCAGCATGGAGAGAGAATGACCGCCGGCTATATCTGTGCCAAGTCCGATGTGAAGCCCTTCATTCAGATATTTCCGTACAGGAGCAATGCCTGAGGAAAGATTGGTGTTGGACTGTGGACAATGAGCGACAAAAACGCCCCGTTTGTGGAGAAGTGCGATTTCTTCGTCGGAACTGTAAACACAGTGAGCCATAACAGTGGGACAGGCTTCTCCGCCGAACAGACCAAAATGGTCATAGGCATCTCCGTAAAAAGCGGAATCCGGGCAAAGTTCTTTTACCCAGGCGATCTCTCCCTGATTTTCAGAAAGGTGAGACTGTACAGGAAGACAGTAAGTTCGTTGAATATCGGCAAGAAGACTCATGAGCTTGTCCGTGCAGGAGGGAATGAATCGCGGAGTCAGAATAGGATAGATATTCTGATATTTACCTGCAGTGTCTTCGAGCCAGCGAATAGTTGCCTCGTAAGAGGCTGAAGCGGAAATTTCCCGGAGTTCATCCGGACTGTTGCGATCCATGTTGACTTTGCCGACAAAAGCGATGAGTCCGGTTTTTTCCATAAGATCCATCAGAAGTTCTGTGGCATCAGTATGGAGAGTTCCAAAAACAGAAGCCCGTGTAGTAGCGCTTTTACGGAGATCATCTGTAAAGATGGAATAAGCTCTGCGGGCATATTCCAGATCGGCATATCTGGCTTCCTCCGGGAAAGTGACATTATTCAGCCAGTCCAGGAGTTCGAGATCCATATGCATGCCCCGGAATGAATACTGGGGTGCGTGAAGATGAAGGTCTGTGAGTCCCGGGATGATAAGTGCTCCATCGGTGTCGCGTACCGGAATTCCGTGGAATTTTTCGGGGAGTTCAGGATAAACACCGGCGGATCTGCCGTTCTCGCAGATGACGTAAGCATTGTCATAAGTGCAAAGATGTGTCTGGTCAGCACTGAAACAGACAGTGCCTTTAAGCGCAAAAATGGCTGGATTTGTTTTTTTCATATGATCTGCCTCCTTTGTCTGTAAGAGAATTCGGGGCAAAAAAAATACCGGATATTCTGCCTACAGAAGTTCCGAAAGGAACTTATAGACAACTATTACGGTAGTTGGTAGAGACGTCCAACCAATTATGGACATATATAAGCTTCTTTGTTTTTGTTTATAAAATTATTATAAATTAGAAAATGTTTTCTGTCAATTGTGATTTAAAAAAACGTAACTGTTCACAGGTAATATCCCGCGAGGTGTTTTGCCATGAATATGGCAAAATCCCGAGACATACGGGGCAAAATCCCATCACCGAAGGTGATTTGGAATGGATTTTGACCAAGTTGCTGTGAACGGAGTGAGCAGTAACAAAAAAACCGGCCAGTTTTATAAAAAGCTGACCGGTTGTGAAATCAATTATTTATTGTTCTGGTTTTTCTGTACTTCCAGTAATTTCATTGCGCGAACTTTGAGCGGAAGTCCGAACAGAGTGATAAATCCGTCTGCATCATGATGATCGTACATATCACCTGTTGTAAAGGAAGCAAGAGATTCATTATAAAGGCTGTATGGAGAAGTTGTCCCTGCTTTAATGATATTGCCCTTGTAAAGTTTGAATTTAACTTCGCCTGTTACATATTTCTGAGTGGATTCAACGAATGCCTGGATTGCCTCGCGAAGTGGTGTGAACCATTTTCCTTCGTATACAACCTGCGCAAACTGGCTGCCGAGTTTTTTCTTGGCTTCCATTGTGTCACGGTCGAGGATCAGCTCTTCCAGCTGTTCGTGAGCTGCCATAAGGATTGTTCCGCCAGGAGTCTCATATACACCACGGGATTTCATACCGACAACACGGTTTTCTACGATATCGATGATACCGATTCCGTTTTCGCCGCCAAGACGGTTCAGTTCTGTGATGATCTCGGAAACTTTCATTGCTTTTCCGTTAAGAGTTTTCGGAACACCTTCCTCAAATGTCATGGTGACTTCAGTTTCCTTGTCAGGAGCTTTTTCAGGAGTAACGCTTAAAACAAGCATATCGTCATAATTTGGAGCCTGTGAAGGATCTTCCAGTTCAAGACCTTCGTGACTGATGTGCCATAAGTTACGATCACGGCTGTAGCTGTGACTTGCATCAAATGGAAGGTTGATTCCGTGAGCCTGGCAGAATTCAATTTCGTCTTCACGTGACTGCATGGTCCATACATCTGTCATACGCCATGGAGCAATGATCTTGATGTCAGGAGCAAGTGCTTTGATACCAAGTTCAAAACGGATCTGGTCATTACCTTTACCTGTAGCACCGTGGCAGATTGCAACAGCATTTTCTTTACGTGCGATCTCAACAAGTTTTTTTGCGATAGCAGGACGTGCCATGGAAGTTCCGAGAAGATATTTATGTTCGTAAACAGCACCTGCCTGTACGCAAGGCATTACATAGTTGTCACAGAAATCATCTACGATATCTTCAATATATAATTTGGATGCTCCGGAAAGTTTGGCTCTTTCGTCGAGACCGTCCAGCTCGTTTCCCTGTCCGCAGTTTACACAGCAGCAGATAACTTCGTAATCAAAGGTTTCTTTCAGCCACGGAATAAGTGCTGTGGTATCAAGTCCGCCTGAATATGCTAATACAACTTTTTCTTTCATAATTAAGTTCCTCCTGAAAATTATCGTTCTGCACTTGGCAGATACGTTTATTTTTGATAAAATTTAGAATTGTAATGTAGTGAAGCAGGCCGGATAAAATGAATAATTATTGCCTGTCTGTACGCTGTGTCAGTTTTCGCTGACAATGGTTAATATACACCAGATTTTATAAATATGCAATAGTCATATATAAAAAAATGAAAAAATATTTTGCATAAAAATACAACATAAAATAGGAAACAATCAATAAAAATTCATTAAAACAGGAAAAATGGACGTAAAATATGTCGAAAATATATGTTGCATATTATGCATAGCGGATGTATAATTAACGCAGCTCAGCAGGAAATACCCTGCGAGGTGTTTTAAAAGGTATGTGATAAAATCCGGGAACATGGAAAATAAGGAGGAAATCTAAATGATAAAAGCAGGAATTATCGGAGCAACAGGATATGCCGGAAATGAACTGGCAAGACTGCTCCTGGGACATAAAGATGTAGAAGTAGCATGGTATGGATCAAGAAGTTACATTGATCAGAAATACGCAGATGTGTATCAGAATTTTTTTAAACTGGTAGATGCAAAATGTATGGATGATAATATGGCTGCACTTGCAGATGAGGTTGATGTGATCTTTACTGCAACGCCCCAGGGACTCTGCGCATCACTTGTCAACGAAGAGATCCTTTCCAAAGCAAAGGTTATTGACCTCAGCGCAGACTTCCGTATTAAAGATGTAAAGAAATACGAGAAATGGTACGGAATTGAACACAAGTCCCCACAGTTTATTGAGGAAGCTGTTTACGGACTCTGCGAGATTAACAGAGAGGATATCAAAAAAGCAAGACTGATCGCAAATCCGGGATGCTATCCGACATGTTCTACATTATCCATTTATCCGCTTCTGAAAGAGGACCTGATCGATCCGAATACGATCATCATTGATGCGAAGTCAGGAACTTCAGGTGCAGGAAGAGGAGCAAAAGTTCCGAATCTCTATTGTGAAGTAAATGAAAACATCAAGGCATACGGCGTTGCGACACATCGTCACACACCGGAGATCGAAGATCAGCTTGGATATGCATGCGGACAGGAAGTCCTGATCAACTTCACACCACATCTTGTTCCTATGAACAGAGGTATTCTGGTAACTGCATATGCTTCTCTTAAGAAAGATGTTTCCTATGAAGAAGTAAGAGCAGCTTATGATAAATATTATGCAGATGAAAACTTTATCCGTGTTCTTGACAAAGATGTCTGCCCGCAGACAAGATGCGTGGAAGGCAGCAACTATGTAGATGTAAACTTCAAGATCGATCCAAGAACAAAACGTGTGATCATGATGGGTGCTATCGACAACCTTGTAAAAGGCGCAGCAGGACAGGCTGTTCAGAATATGAATCTTATGTTTGGTTTTGACGAGGCAGAAGGCCTTCGTCAGATTCCGATGATGCCGTAAGACAAGAGGGGAGAATAAATTATGAAGATCATTACAGGTGGTGTTACAGCAGCAAAAGGATTTCAGGCTGCATCAACAGCAGCAGGAATCAAATATCAGGGAAGAACAGATATGGCCATGGTATACAGTGAGAAGCCATGTGTGGCAGCGGGTACTTTTACAACAAATATCGTAAAAGCGGCTCCCGTAAAATGGGACCAGGAAATCGTATACAATCATCCGACGGCCCAGGTTATCATCTGTAACAGTGGTATTGCAAATGCATGTACAGGAGAAGAAGGGTTCGGATACTGCAGAGAGACTGCAAAAGCAGCTGCAGAAACTATGAATGTAGATGCTGACAGTGTTCTGGTAGCTTCAACAGGTGTTATCGGAATGCAGCTTCCCATCGAAAAACTTGCAGCAGGTGTCAAAGCTATGGCACCGAAGCTCAAGGGAACCCTGGAAGCCGGAAATGAAGCAGCAAAAGCCATCATGACAACAGATACAAAAGAAAAAGAAGTAGCAGTTGAGATTGAAATTGGCGGAAAAACTGTTACGATCGGCGGTATGTGCAAAGGTTCCGGTATGATCCATCCGAATATGTGTACCATGCTTGGATTTGTCACAACAGATGCATGCATTTCCAAGAGACTTCTTCAGGAGGCCCTGAGTCAGGACGTACAGGATACCTATAATATGGTTTCTGTGGATGGAGATACTTCCACAAATGATACAGTTCTCCTTCTGGCTAACAGTATGGCAGGTAATCCGGAGATTACCGAGAAAAATGAAGATTATCAGAAATTCTGTGAAGCGCTGAATTATATCAATACAACACTTGCAAAGAAGATCGCAGGAGACGGAGAAGGCGCTACTGCATTATTTGAAGTAAAAATCATCGGCGCAGAAAGCAAGGAGCAGGCAGTGACTTTAAGTAAATCCGTTGTTACTTCATCTCTTACAAAGGCTGCAATCTACGGACATGATGCAAACTGGGGAAGAATCCTCTGCGCAATGGGATATTCCGGTGCACAGTTCGATCCGGAAAAAGTAGATCTTTATTTTGAAAGCAAGGCTGGTAAGATTAAGATCATAGAAAACGGTGTTGCTGTAAATTACAGTGAAGAAGAAGCTACAAAGATTCTTTCAGAAGATGCCGTGACAGCAATCGCAGATGTAAAAATGGGCGACTGCACAGCAACAGCATGGGGCTGTGATCTTACCTATGATTATATAAAAATAAATGCGGACTACAGGTCCTGAGTAAAATCAAGGAGACAGAGAAATGGTAAATCAGAAATATCTGGACAAAGCGGAAACCCTTATTGAGGCGCTTCCTTATATTCAGCGTTTTAACCGTAAAATCGTAGTTGTTAAATATGGCGGAAGTGCCATGCTGGATGAAGAACTGAAGGCAAATGTCATCAAAGACGTTGTACTTCTGAAACTGATCGGTTTCAAACCTATCATCGTACATGGTGGTGGTAAGGAAATCAGCCGTTGGGTAAACAAAGTCGGCATGGAACCGAGATTTGTGAACGGACTTCGTGTAACAGACAAAGATACCATGGAAATTGCGGAGATGGTTCTTGCAAAAGTTAACAAAGAACTGGTAGCGCTGGTAGAATCACTTGGTGTTCAGGCTGTTGGCATCAGCGGTAAAGACGGCGGACTTCTTCAGTGCCACAAGAAATTATCCAAAGGTGAAGATATCGGATTTGTAGGAGATATTGAAAAGGTTAATCCGAAGGTCCTTCAGGATCTTCTTGAAAGAGATTTTCTTCCTATAGTATTCCCTGTAGGATTTGATACAAATTTTGATTCCTACAATATCAATGCAGATGATGCGGCATGTGCGATTGCAGAAGCTGTCCATGCAGAAAAACTTGTTTTCCTTTCTGATATTGAAGGTGTTTACAAGGATAAAGATGATCCTGATACACTGATCTCTGAACTCCATGTTCAGGAAGCGGAAAAACTGATCAGTGAAGGTTACGTAGGCGGAGGAATGATTCCGAAACTTCAGAACTGCATTGATGCTATTGAAGAGGGTGTAAACAGAGTCCACATCCTTGACGGACGTATTCCGCACAGTCTCCTTCTGGAGATCTTTACAAACAAAGGTATCGGTACCGCAATTTTGAGAGAGGATGGTGAAAAATACTATCATGAGCATGCATGATCAGATGGAACATGCAGAACAGAGTATTCTGCATACATATAACCGTTTCCCGGTAATGTTTGACAGGGGAGAGGGATGTTATCTTTACGATACAGAAGATAAAAAATATCTTGACTTTGCAGCAGGTATTGCTGTAAATGCACTTGGATATCATTATCCGGGATATGATGAGGCGCTGAAAGCCCAGATTGACAAGCTGACACATATCTCTAATCTGTATTACAATGAACCTATGAGCGAGGCAGGAGAGAAACTGGTAAAAGCCAGCGGACTCTGCAAGGCATTTTTTACAAACAGCGGAACAGAAGCCATTGAGGGTGCACTGAAAGTCGCCCGTAAATATGCGTATAAAAAATATGGTAAAGATGCTCAGAAATATGAGATCATTGCCATGAACCATTCTTTCCATGGAAGAAGTATGGGAGCTCTTTCCGTAACAGGAACAGCACATTACAGAGAACCTTTTGAGCCGCTGATCGGTGGTGTGAAATTTGCTGATTTTAATGATCTTGAGAGCGTAAAAGCACAGATCACAGACAAAACCTGCGGAATCATTACTGAGGTTGTCCAGGGTGAGGGCGGAATTTATCCTGCACAGAAAGAATTCCTGGAAGGACTTCGTGCAATCTGCGATGAAAAAGATATCGTGTTGATCTTTGATGAAGTGCAGTGTGGTATGGGACGTACCGGAAATTATTTTGCATGGCAGGGTTATGGCGTGAAACCGGATGTAATGTCCAGTGCCAAAGCGCTTGGCTGTGGAGTGCCGGTAGGTGCGTTTGTCCTTGGAGAAAAAGTAGCGGAGACTTCTCTGGAGCCGGGAGATCATGGTACTACCTATGGTGGAAATCCGTTTGTATGTGCGGCAGTCAGCAAAGTGTTTGATATTTTTGAGGAAGATCATATCCTGGATCACGTTAGAGAACTGACTCCTTATCTGGAGCAGAAACTGGATGAACTTGTGGATAGGTATGATGTACTTTCCACACGCCGTGGAAAAGGTTTTATTCAGGGACTGGTTGTGACAGGGGTACCGGTTGGAACTATTGTGAATAAAGCTCTTGCAAACGGGCTTCTGGTAATTTCGGCAGGAAGTGATGTGCTTCGTCTGGTACCGCCTCTTGTTATCACAAAAGAGCATATCGACGAAATGGTAGAAAAACTGGAAAAAAGTCTTGCATAAATAAAGTGGCGGAGCATTTGCTCCGCCGTTTCTTTTTAGTTCATGTTATTCAGATCAATGTGTTTCTTAATTGCTGCAAAACTTTCGGCACTGATCACGTGCTCGATCTTGCATGCATCGCTTGCTGCGACAGCAGCGTCAACACCCATATTCTCAAGCCATTTGGAAAGGAAAAGATGTCTTTCATAAATCTTTTCAGCAATAGCCAGTCCGGATTCTGTCAGGTAAAGATAACCTTCAGGAGATACGGTAATCTGGTTGCTTTCTCTGAGTTTTTTCATTGCAACGCTGACACTGGATTTCTTAAATCCAAGTTCAGAAGCAACATCAACAGAACGTACGACTGGATGAGATTTACTCAGAATAAGAATTGTTTCCAGATAGTTTTCAGCGGATTCGTTCGTATGCATTCATTACACCCCAATTTCTTCTCAATATCAAATAACACAATGTGTTTATAGTGCTTCTTATTATAACATATTTTACATGTCAGAACAACAAAAATTGTTGGATTTCACTATGAGGAAGTACGCCAGAACTGCCTACTGTTCATCATAACAAACAAGAGTTGTGCAAAACAAAAAAAAGTACTTGACAGCTTACAAACGTTAGCATATACTAACTTAAGAGATAAAGAACAGCTGATATGAATCCGTTTGTTTATTTTAAAAAGAAAAAAATTCTCAATAAGAAAGAGGGTTGAAATTATGATGCCAATTACAATGGCAGGAATCGGTGAGAAATGCAAGATCCAGAAAGTTGGCGGAAATGAAGAAACCAGACGTTTTCTTGCAAACCTCGGGTTTGTAACAGACGCTGAGATTTCTGTAGTGTCTGCGATCGGTGGAAATGTAATCGTAAATGTCAAAGATGCCCGTGTGGCAGTTAACCAGGATATGGCAAGACACATCATGATCTGACGCCAAGGCTTCAAAGGAACTGACATTTTGCGTGCTTGCACGCATAAATGGCTGGACTTGGAAGCCGCCAAACATGAGGAAGCAGTAATTTTCGCAGAAAATTTACGGATTCCGAATGTTTGCAGAATCACGGGAATTGCGAAGCAATGGAGTGGTTCGTAAGGCAGTTTGTAAGTGATGTAAGATATATCAAGCAAATAGGGAAAGGAGACAGAACAATGACTTTAGGTGATGCAAAAGTTGGAAGTACAGTTGTTGTAACCAAAATTGAAGGAGACGGCGCGTACAAAAGACGTATTATGGATATGGGAATTACAAAGGGAAGTGAACTTTATATCCGTAAAGTTGCACCTTTAGGTGACCCGGTTGAGATCACTGTAAGAGGCTATGAGTTATCAGTAAGAAAAAATGATGCTCAGTGCGTACAGGTAAAATAATCTGTTCTGTACATAAGTAAAACCGTTGCCGTAAATTCTGACGGCAGCATAAAATGCTGTAAAACAGCAGCAAGAGGGAATAAGGAGGTAAGAAAGAAATGGCAATTAAAATTGCACTTGCCGGTAACCCGAACTGTGGTAAAACCACAATGTTCAACGCATTAACGGGCGCTAACCAGTATGTAGGAAACTGGCCGGGAGTTACTGTTGAGAAAAAAGAAGGTAAACTGAAAGGAAAAAGAGGAAAAGGCGAGGAGATCATCGTAACTGACCTTCCTGGTATTTATTCTCTTTCACCATATACACTGGAAGAGGTAGTCAGCCGTGATTACGTACTGAAAGAAAATCCGGACGTTATCATCGACCTGGTAGATGCTACCAATATTGAACGTAACCTGTATCTGACCACTCAGCTGATCGAAACCGGAGTACCGGTTGTTATTGCACTGAACATGGCCGATCTTCTTGCAAAAAGAGGAATCAAGATTGATACAAAACGTCTTTCCATGCTGCTTGACTGCCCGATCATCGAGACATCTGCACTGAAAGGTGAGGGACTTGACAATCTGATCGACGAAGCTGTAAAAGTTGCAAAGAAGAGCAGTGTTGATCTTCCAAAAGATATCTTCTCAAAAGAAATGGAAGAAGCAGTTACAGAAGTAAAATCTGTTCTGCCGGATTCTATCACAGACGACAAAAAGAGATGGTATGCAGTTAAGTTCCTTGAAAACGATGAAAAAGTTAAAGAAGCTATGAAACTTTCCGTTTCTGCTCAGGCTGTAGTAGATAAGAACCGCCAGGAACTTGAACAGAAACATGACGATGATATGGAAAGTATCGTAACAGATGAAAGATACAAATTCATTCAGAAGATTGTTAATACAACTGTCAAAAAAGCAAAAGACAAACTTACAGTATCCGATAAGATTGACCGTATCGTAACAAACCGTATCCTTGGTATCCCGATCTTTATCGCGATCATGTGGCTTGTATATTATGTATCTGTAACAACAGTAGGTACATTCGTGACAGACTGGACAAATGATGTATTTGTAGTTGCTGTTCAGGATTTCTTCAGCAATATCCTTACCAGCATCGGCGCTGGCGATATGGTACAGGGACTTGTTGTTGACGGTATTATCGGTGGACTTGGTGCAGTACTTGGATTTGTTCCTCAGATGGCAATTTTGTTCCTGTTCCTTTCCATCCTTGAAGACTGTGGATATATGGTACGTATCGCATTCGTTATGGACAGAGTATTCCGTCACTTCGGACTTTCCGGTAAGAGTTTCATTCCGCTCCTTATTTCTTCTGGTTGCGGTATTCCTGGAATCATGGCTTCCAAGACCATCGAACAGGATAATGACAGACGTCTTACTATTATGACAGCGACATTTATTCCTTGTGGTGCAAAACTTCCTGTTATCGCTCTTATGGGTGGCGTTATTGCAGGTGAAACTGCAGGATATGCAGAAAGTTCCTTTATTGCTCCACTGATGTACTTCATCGGAATCGTAGCAGTACTCGTAGCAGCAATCATTCTTAAGAAAACAAAACCGTTCTCCGGAAAACCGGCTCCGTTCGTTATGGAGCTTCCACAGTATCATATTCCGCAGGTTAAAACAGTTCTTCTTCATGTATGGGAAAGACTGAAAGGCTTCATCATCAAAGCTGGTACAATCCTGTTCCTGGCTTGCGTAGTAATGTGGTTCCTTGGTGGATTCGGATTTACAGATGGTGGATTTGGAATGGTAGAAGACAGTGCAGACAGCCTTATGGCAGCTATCGGTGGTGTGATCGCTCCGATCTTTGCACCTCTCGGATTTGGTGAATGGCAGCCAGTTGCAGCTTCTATCTCCGGTTTCACAGCAAAGGAAGCAATCGTATCTACAATGGGTGTTCTGGCTAACGTAGCTGGTGATACAGAAGATGCAGTAAACGTAGCAGCAGGTGTAGCAAGCTGGTTCCCGACAGGAATCGCAGCATTCTCCTTCCTGATGTTCAACCTTCTTGATTCTCCTTGCCTCGCAGCTATCGCAACAATGGCAAAGGAAATGAACGACAGAAAGTGGTTCTGGTTTGCAATTCTTTTCCAGAATATATTTGCTTACGTTGTTTGCCTCTGCTTCTATCAGATCGGTTCTTTTGTAACAGGTGGTGCGTTCGGCATTGGTACAGCAGTTGGATTTATCGTCCTGATCGTAATGCTGTTCCTTCTGTTCAGACCAGATCCGTATAAAAATCAGAAAGTTTATTCCAAACGTTCTGTACAGGCATAAATATAAAAAAATGGAGGCTGGATGCAGAAAATGTATCCAGCCTCTGTTATAATGAGATTCATGGAGGATGAGGAAAATGCTGGCAAATATTGTTATAATGATTCTGATTCTTGGCTATTGTGGATTCCTGATCTATAAGGGAATCAAAAATACAAAAGAAGGTAAGCATATGGGCTGCAGTGGATGCAGCGGTAACTGCGGAAGCTGTGGTGGATGTACAGGTGCTTCTTATGGTGCAGCACCCAAAAGTCCACGTATGAAGAAATAAAGTTACGTGAACAAAGTGAGCAGTAACAAAATAGGAGAAACATTATGGGAAATTCAACAGGTTCCACATTTTATATGTTTGGAGCGGTTATTGTTATTTATCTGATTGGTGTCCTGATATATCAGAGTTACTTATGGATAAAGAAAGCACGAGATAAAAAACGTGATGAAGAATTTAAAAGAGGTGACGAGTAATGGTTGACATCATTATTGTACTTATAGTGATCGCACTCCTTGTACTTGCATTGAAGGGCTCGATTAAACATTTTAAAGGTGAAGGCGCCTGCTGTGGTGGCGGCAGTGGATCTGTTGCCCTGGATATTCCGGAGAAAAAGCTTGAGAACCCGGTTCTCGGAAAAACAGTACTGAAAGTTTCCGGCATGCACTGTGAGCATTGCGTAAAGGCTGTAACAGAAGCAATCAATAAAGTTGATGGAGCATCTGCAAAGGTTAATCTTTCCCAGAATGAGGCAGTTGTTTCCTATGACAGAGAACTTGATGAGGAAAATCTAAAAAGAGTTGTGAAAGATGCAGGTTACAGAGTAGTCAGTGTGAAATGATTTTCTGCTGATGGGCTGATATAAATAAGAAAGACAGACACGGGAAAGAAACCTGTGTCTGTTTTTAGTTTTTTACTGATAATACTGGACATATATGAGTGATAAACATATACTGAAAGAAACCAGGTGTCTGATTTTACAAAATGGGAGGAAGAAAAATGTACTGTAAAAATTGTGGAACAGAAAATGCTGAAGGGTCATCTTATTGCAAAAACTGTGGAACACCATTGAGAGAAGAAAATCATAGAAGCTATGAAAGAAACAGTGATGACTATATTCCGGAAGATTATAAACCAATCAGTATGTGGGGATATTTCGGATATGAAATTTTGTTTTCTATTCCATTGGTTGGTTTTATTCTTCTTCTGGTATTTTCCTTTGGAGGAACAAAAAATAAAAATCTGAAAAATTTTGCAAGATCATATTTTTGCTTTCTGATTCTTCTGGTAATTCTTTTTGTTATTATCGGAGGTGGCAGTATTGGCTATGTTATAAGCAGCAGTTTATAGGTGATCATATGACAGAGATGGTATGAAAATACTGTCTCTTTTTTTATATAAAAATAAGAAATTTCACAGAAAGTTTCATTGAATACTATCAGATGCTTCGTTAGACTTAGAAGCAGATAAGGCTCGGCCCGAAAAATTATGTATTTTCTCCTGCATTTTCATAGATTATTATTCCAGATCAAAAAGATAAAAGCGCTGAGTTGACCGGGAATCGCAAAAATGTCCAAAGGAGTCAATAGAATTAAGAGTTTGGGTTGACTGAAAAATGTAAAAATGTTCAAAGGAGTCAACGGAATTAAGCGTTTGGGTTGACTGGAAAATGCAAAAACGTCCAAAGGAGTCAATGGAATTAAGAGTTTGGGTTGACTGAAAAATGCAAAAATGTCCAAAGGAGTCAATGGAATTAAGAGTTTGGGTTGACTGAAAAATGCAAAAACGTCCAAAGGAGTCAATGGAATTAAGAGTTTGGGTTGACTGCAAATTAGTAAAATCATTGAAGGAGTCAAATATGTTTGGAATAGAGATGAAAAGAGGTAAGAAAATATGCAAGGTTTACAGCAGATGTTGATTCAGGAGCAGAAACGGCTTGAAAAAATTGTGATGAAAGCGGGAAATGGACTGGAAACAGCACCGGAAGGTTATCTCAGGATTTCAAGTGACAAAAATCATCCTCGTTATTATCAATGTACGAATAATAAAAAAGGAAATTACATTCCAAGAAGTAATAAAGAACTGCCTAAATTGCTGGCACAAAAAACTTACAACAAAACAGTGCTGAAGAAGGCGGAAGGAAGGTTAAAACAAATAAAAAAAATACTACAGGATTATACAGATGATGAAATTGAGAAAATCTATACCTCTATGCATAAGGAAAGGCAGATACTGGTAATTCCGGCAGAACCAACGTGGAATCAACTGCTGACAGAATGGTATGCAGAGGAATATCAGGGAAAGAAATTCAGAGAGGAGTCACCGGTAATTCTTACTGAAAAGGGAGAACGGGTAAGATCTAAGTCAGAGAAGATACTTGCAGATTATTTCTACAGAAAAGATATACCATATAAATATGAAAAACCACTCTATCTGAAAGGGTACGGTACAGTACATCCGGATTTTACGTTTTTGTCAAAAAAAACAGGACAGGAAATTTACTGGGAGCATGAGGGAATGATGGATAAACAGGAATATGCAAGAACAGCAGTACGAAAAATAGAATCTTACCAGAAAAATGATATTTATCCAGGAGACAGACTGATACTTACTTTTGAAACGGAGCAGAGTGTTCTTAATTCAAAAATAATAGAAGGATTAGTGAATAAATATTTGATATGATTCAGGGATTCATGATTTTGAAAGGTGTACTGGAAAGTATATTCAGAAAAAAAATACATATACTTTATACAGAAATCAGGGGATCTGGAATAAAACCAGACAGTTTCTTATGGAGGATATTGGTATTATGTGGGGATTTCTGACAGCACTGGTATCAGGGGCACTGATGAGTGTCCAGGGGGTTTTTAATACACAGGTGACAAAGCAGACAAGTTTGTGGGTTGCTACTGGCTGGGTTCAGCTTTCGGCGTTTGCTGTATGTGTGCTTGCGTGGCTTTTTACAGGAAGGCAGAGCATAACGTCGCTGTGGCAGGTTGAAAACAGATACACGCTTCTGGGTGGCGTGATCGGAGCTTTTATTACAATTACGGTTATTCAGAGTATGGGTGCACTTGGACCGGCGAAGGCAGCCATGCTTATTGTGATCTCGCAGCTTGTGGTTGCGTGGGTTATTGAACTGCTGGGGATTTTCGGTATGGATAAGCAGCCGTTTGAGTGGCGGAAACTGGTGGGGATGGTGGTTGCTGTTATGGGCATTATTATATTCAAATGGGAGAAATAAAGATTTTTTGATTATTGTGTCTGTCTTCCTATGATACAGAAATACCACCGAAAATCGAGATTGCAACTGCCTTCTTATAATACAGAAATGCCACCAGAAACCTGGGCTGTGTTTCTGGATTTCTTTGCTCATTTATTAATCGCTGCTCCTGCATAACTCATGCCTGCGGCATTCAGACAATGCCCGCAGCGATAATTAGAGCATGCGAAATCACAGAAGCCTCGCCGGGTTCCTGTTTACATTTCTGTATATAATCCGGCAGAAGCCAGTTATCGAAATGGTAGAAGCGTTTGGGTTAAACTCGCGATTGACGATATTTTTTATGCACAGGCAGAAACTGTCATTTCTTCTGCAAGCGAACGCCAGCCTGAGATGCGTGAGTCCGGCGAGCATAGCTTCGGCTTTCGGAGCTTGTCTGAGCGAAGCGAGTTAGCGGAGAAAGTCGATAAAAAGCGGCGCAGACGGAATAGCAGAACAGGCTTTGTGAGCGGTGGAAGAAAGACAGTGCTGCCGTGAATAATGTAGGAATATGTTGTTATTATACCTACCATTTTATGTCACAATTTGACGAACGAATTCTATTGTATTTCTATTATAAAAATGCTAATCTATAAGCATATCTGAAGACACATCTGATTCTTTTCAGGGTATTTCATCCCATGAAATCCAGGTAAAAGTTATTGACAGAAAAATAAAAAAGAATTGAATTCAGGGCTGATATGTTATAGAATAAAAGTAGAACATAATGCTCTGGATAATTTTCCCATTTTTCGGCAGGCAGGAGGAGATATGACGGAAAATACAGCAGAGCATAAAGAAAAAAATGAAATCAGTTATCACAATAAAGATGTTTTATCAAAAACATTTGGAGAAAATCTGAAAAATAAATCTTTTGCAGCATATGGATTAAAATTGCCAAAGATAGTGGAAGTATTACCGACGAATCTACCGACAGTGGAGGCAAATGAATTGCGAATGGATAATCTATTCAGGCTGGAAGATAATTCACTGGCGCTGGTAGATTATGAGAGTACATACAGTTACGAAGATAAAATAAAATATCTGAATTATATAGTACGTACATTAAAAAGAAACTGGAAAGAAGGAGATATTAGTCCTCCAATACGAATGATTGTAATTTACACAGGAAATATAAAACGGGATAATACGCAGCCGAAACTGGACATTGGTTGTTTGCAATTTACGGTAGAAGAGATTTTCCTGTCGGAATTAGATGCTGAAATGATTGAAGTACAGCTTGATGAAAAAATTCGGAACAATGAAGAACTGACAGAAGAAGATGAAATGCAGTTGATATTGTTGCCGTTGATATATAGGTGTAAAGAAGAACAGCAGAGGGCAGTCCACAGATGCTTTGAAAAAGTAAAAGGTATTACTGATGAAAGCAGGCAGATTTTTGTTTTGAGTGGTTTGTTGGTGTTTACTGATAAAATAATAGAAAAAGAAGTCGCAGAAGAAATCAGGGGGTGGATTGAAATGACAAAAGTAGGAAGGATTATACAAGAGGAAATTAATCAGGCGGTTGCGGAAGTTGAAGCGGAAAAAGTGCAGATAATTAAAAGTGCCCAAAAAGAGAAGAAAGCAGCAATAAAAGAGACAAGGAGAGAAACAAAAAAAGAAACAAAAAGAAAAACATCGCTTGGTATAGCGGCGAAGATGAAAGCGCGGGGAATGACAACGCAGGAAATAATGCAGTTAGTGACGGGGATTACACAGGAAGAAATTGAAAAACTGTAGGGGAGATATTGAATCTGTCTTCTTATGATACAGAAATACCACCGAAAATTTGAGATTGCAACTGCCTTCTTATAATACAGAAATGCCACCAGAAACCTAGGCTGTGTTTCTGGATTTCTTTGCTCATTTATTAATCGCTGCTCCTGCATAACTCATGCCTGCGGCATTCAGACAATGCCCGCAGCGATAATTAGAGCATGCGAAATCACAGAAGCCTCACCGGGTTCCTGTTTACATTTCTGTATATAATCCGGCAGGAGACAGTTATCGAAAATATCCGGTGTATTTACTTGTATGAATTTACAGGCAGAAACTGTCATTTCTTCTGCAAGCGAACGCCAGCCTGAGATGCGTGAGTCCGGCGAGCATAGCTTCGGCTTTCGGAGCTTGTCTGAGCGAAGCGAGTTAGCGAAGAAAGTCGATAAAAAGCGGCGCAGACGGAATAGCAGAACAGGCTTTGTGAGCGGTGGAAGAAAGACAGACAGTGCTGCCGTGAGCAAAATAATATAAAAAATTGAAATAAATACTGCAGTTCTATGATGTATCCATAAAAGGTCAATTGGAAAAGTAAATTCCAGTTCCAGTAGGTCTTGACTGGAACTTACCATTGCAAAAACAGTGGTAGAAGTAACTCTTCCAAACCTTTCCCAACCGGTTGAACACCGGTCAGTAATCAATTAAAATATAGTTACTTTCCCTGAAAT